>JBJKRV010000117.1:0-13746 GCA_046704465.1 Opitutaceae bacterium
TGCGATCCGCCGACCGCGTTCACCCAGTCGTTGGTGGTGGCCCAGTGGACCCAGCCCATCGTCGTGGTGTCCAGGCGATCGCGGGAATAGAGGGCGGTCAGGCGGTGATGCCCGAAGATCTCCTGCAGCAGCGGGCTGCTGAAGAAATCCGACGAGCGGAGGTCCCCGTACAACTCGGCGCGCCAGGAGTTGCGATTGTTGATGTTCTCGGTGTTGCCGTATGCGCCGTCCGTGCCGATGAAAGGCCGGCCGACATTGGGGTTGGGCGAGCCGTTCGGCAGGATCGAGTTCATGTCGATGCTGATCGCGTAGCTGCCCCCGGTGAGGTAGTTCTCCTCGCCCGCCAGGTAGCGCTCGTTGTAGTAGGCCGCATCGAAGCCCAACTGGCCGTTGAGCGCCGTCTGGGTGAATTCAAGATTCAGCCCGTTCCAACGCTGCCACTCGTGGGTGTTCGGGCCGTCGAGGGTGTAGTTGTAGAAATCGAAGATCGACGGGTTGGTGAGGTATTTGTCGCGGTAGGCGCCGTATTGCGCACCGGGCAGCCCGGCGTTGAGCGCGTAGGTCGAGTACGGGGCGATGGACACGGAATCGGCGAACGGAATGCTCTGGATCGCGCCCGAGATCGGGAAGGTGGTCCGCGTCGGCTGCCCGCTGCTCGGGTTGACAATGCCGATGCCGTAAGGCGTGCCGATGTCATACGCCTCGTTGATGTACGACGGCGCGAGGCTGTCCGGGTTGGTGTACGCGAACCGGACGTTCGACCAGAACTCGCGGCCCATGACGCCGCCGTTGTCGATCCACGGATTGCCGCCGGTGGGATTGATCGGGCCGCCCGCCTGGCGGTCGGCGTACGGATTGACCACCAGCTTGTTCAATCCATTGGTCCCGGTGTTGAACCACGGCGTGATGTTGTCCACCGGGGGCAGTTCGCGCGGATTGTTGGCGCTGACCGTGCCGTACTCGTCGTTGATCTTGAAGGAGGCGTAGCCGCCCGGGAACTTGAGCCATTGGGGATCATAGCGGGCGGCGACGTAGACGCGTTTCTGGTGGTTGAAGGTGTAATGCTGCCGGTATTGCTCGTTGTCGTCCAACGCCGCGACCCGGAGGGCCAGCTGGTTCGGCAGGAGCACCTGGTTGATGTCAATGCGATTGCGCAGGCTGCCGTACTTGCCGATCCGGTCCTCGATCGTGCCTTCGTTGCGGAAGATGGCGTCGTTCAGGCTGGCGTTGATGATGCCCGCGGGGCTGCCTTCGCCGAACAGCATCGAATTCGGCCCGCGCTGCAGGTCGATGCGGTCGATGTTAAAGCTGTCCCAAGGGATGCTGGTCAGGAAGTAGTTTCGGGTGTTGTCCGCCGCCGCCAGCCCGCGTACGCGGGTGTCGTTGTTGGGCTGAAGCAGACGCGCGTCCTCCGAGAGCGACTGGGTGTTGCCCAGGCCGCCGAAGTTGCCGTACATGCCGCCCACTTCCGTGTTGGGCGTGTACTGCAGCAGGGACATCGCGTCGGTCGCCTGGAGGTCGTTCATCAGCATCTTGTCGACCACGGTGATGGCCGAGCCGAGATCGCTCAGCTTCGTTCGGACCAGCGTTCCGGCCAGAGTGTCCTGGACCTGATACGAGTCGTTGTTCGCCGTGGCGCTCACGGTGAAGGGGTTCATCTTGACCACCTGCTCGTTCAGATCGCTGGGGGCGGACATGGGGCCGGCCATGCCCGCCGCCTGGGTGGCGGTCGGACCGGACGCAGGGGTCGACGCGTTGGCGGGATTGTTCTGGGCAGACAGGCTGGAAACGACGGCCATGCTGATCGCGGCAAGCGCGGCAGCACGTAGAGCGGGCAGAATGCCCGCGGGTTTCGGGACGGAGTTCATACGTGTTCGGGTTGGGTCCAGAGGGAAGATGCGGATACCGTTTCACGATTTTCCCTCATCAAGTGCTAACAGAGTACGTCCAAGTGCTCTTCTGTGACCTTGGCCCGCACTCTTTGTTACACAAATGATGCTTTAGTCTAACATTGGACTATGTCGAAATAGGCCTCCGGAGAGGCCGCCGGCCGTCCCTTTCCCCAAGGCAATTGGGCCAAGCTCGTCGTGCCAATGGTCTATTGTTAGACCACCTTCCTTTTTGCTCCGGCTGCAGGCATGTCCAAGATCCCGACTGTCAGTCAAAGCCCTGCCTTCCCAGCGCAGCTAACATCCCAACCCTAGGTTCCTGGCCCGTTTCACGCGCAGGGCGTGAGCTTGGCAGGATCCGCCAGCCCCAAGGCAAACATGAAGACGCAGTCTCTGCGTGCGGCCGCATTGGCATGCTCGGCCGCGCTCACGGTTACGGCGCTCGCCCAAACCAATCCCGCGGCGGCCCCTCCGACGACGGCGACATCCGCCGAAGAGGAACAGGTCGTCCGCTTGAATCCATTTGAGGTTTCGGCCTCCAAGACGGTCGGCTACCAAGCGTTCGAGACGTTGGCCGGAACCCGCATTCGCACGAACCTGGCTGATGTCAGCGCATCGATCTCCGTCGTGACCAAGGAGTTTCTCGACGACGTCGGCGCCACCGACAGCCTCACGCTGCTCCAATACACGCCCAACGCCCAAGTGGCCGGCACGGAAGGTCTGTACGCCGGGGTGGGCAACGCCGCCAGCGTCGACGAGTCCGGCAATCTGCGCGCTCCGACGGGTGCCCAGCGCATCCGCGGCCTGGCCGCGGCCGACAATGCCCGCAATTTCTACATCACGGACATCCCGTGGGACTCGTACAACATCGATCGCGTCGAGATCCTGCGCGGACCGAACTCGATCCTGTACGGCCTGGGCAGCCCGGCCGGCATCGTCAATGCCTCGACAAATCAGGCCGAATTCCTGAATCGGGGTTATGTGGAAGCCCGCACCGGTTCCTACGGCAGCAACCGCGCGAGTATCGATCTCAATCACCAACTCATCGAGAACGTGCTCGCGTTTCGCGTGGACGGCGTGTGGGACGATGAGAAGTACGACCAGAAGCCCGCCTTCCAGAACGACAAGCGCATCTACGGCGCGCTGCGCTTCGACCCGCAGCTCTTCCGCAATCAGGGCTTCCGCTCCAGCCTCAAGGTCAATTGGGAGCACGGCGAGATCAACGCCAACCGTCCCCGCTCGATTCCGCCGAACGACAGCATCAGCCCGTGGTTCAATCCTAGGGAGATCACCGCCAGCAATCCCTTCGGTGGCATGGGAAAATTGCTCATCAACAACTCCTATGATTCCTGGCGCACCGACGGCGTCGTCGCCGGCAACCAACGGGGGTTGATTCAGAATACCACCGTCAACTTCCAGCCGTGGTTGAACGCCCCACCCAACCAGCAACAGCCGTTCTGGCTGATCGACGGCACAACCAACCAGCTCTACGGCGTGCGAGGTGGCTACATCAACACCGGCGCCCGGAACAGCAGCGGCGGCTTCACCTCGGCTTCGGACGGCATCCTGGGCAAGCGCACCTCGGACCAGTTCTACGGCGTTGGCATCTATGGTCTCCCGGCCGCGGTGAACGCCTACCACCAATGGAATTCCTCGCTGTTCCCCCTGGCCCAGTACGGGCAGTACCGGAACATGTCCATGACCGACCCGTCGATCTTCGACTTCTACCACATCCTGATCGATGGGCCGACCAAGTGGGAATATGAGAAGTGGAACGCCTACGATATCGATTTCACCCAGACCGCGCTCGACGACCGGCTCGCTCTGGAGCTGACCTACGACCGGCAGAAATACAAGAACGGGGCCCAGCAGTTGATCGGTGGCAATCCGACCCTCACCATGGACATCCTGCAGAACTTCCAGGATTATTACCTGAATCCCGGCTCCAACGGCGTCAATAATCCCAATGTCGGCCGGCCGTATGTCATCGGGGCAAACAACAATGGCGGACGGTCCTACTACAGCGACCGCGAGGTTCGGCGCGCCTCCCTCTACGGCGAACTCCGGCCATCGGACTTCACGAGCAACAGCTTCCTCCTGAAGCTCCTGGGCAAACAGGTGTTCAATCTCGTCGGCGCCGACGAGAAGTTTTTCAACGAGACCCGCGCGTGGCAGATGTACGCCAATAGCCAGGCGTGGGCCGGTTACTGGAACGGAAATGACGGCAGAGGCTCCTCCTTCCAGGACCGTGCGCCGATGGCCTACATCTACCTCGGTTCGTCGATCGCCAACCGCAGTTCGGCGTCCGGTGCGCACATCCCGGGCATCACCGCCGACGTGCAACTCCACGACCAGGGCGTATACGTTTATGATCCCACTTGGACGAACCCGACCGGCGTCAATTTCAGCGATCCGTGGAGCGTGCCCAGCTCCCTGTGGCTGATCTACAACGGCCTGCCAGATCCGGCGAGCACGCAACAGCTCTACCAGGTGTCGAATCCGGCCAACGTGGTCGGCTGGAACAGCAACTTCCAGGACCACCTGCTGAGCTACAACAACGGGCAGGACGACAGCCTGCTGACCCTCGCCCAGAAGTCCTTGCGCGAGACGATCTCCTACTCCGGCTCGTACCAGGGCTTCTTCTGGAACGGCGCCCTTATTCCGACGCTCGGCTGGCGTTTCGATCAGGTCAAAACGAAGGACGTGACCGCCCAGCAGCAGTCCCTCGCCCGCAGCGTCCTGAATCTTCAGCCCAGCGTTTATTCGATCGACGGCGGCTACCCGCACGCCCAGATCTTCAAGGGTCATTCCACCAGCGGCGGAGCGGTGCTGAAGATCAACAAGGTGCTGCCGCGCGACTTCCTGCCGATTGATGTCAGCGTCGGGTACGACGAATCGAGCAACTTCCAGGTCACGAGCGTGCGCCGCGACGTCTACGGCAATCCAATCGGGAACCCGACGGGCAAGACCTACGAGTACAGCCTCTTCCTGTCGACCAAGGACAACAAATATTCGCTGCGCGCGGTCAAGTACCGGACCCGGATCAACAATGGCAGCAGCACGCTCGGTGATCCCGGGGGGATCGGCCGCGTGATCCAGCAGGGCCTGCGTTGGCGCAACGTCTTCCTGTACCAACTGGGCGCGTACGACTGGGGCACACGGAACACGGACTCCTATCGCAACCGCTGGACCAACGCCTACCCGAATCTCACGGATGCGGAGGCCATGTCCCAGGAGAATACGGCCATCAACACCTGGAACGACATCCAGAAACACCTCGAACCGCTGGGCTTCTTCAGGGCCTGGAACTTCACCCCGACCACCTCGTCGGTGCTGACCGACCGTACAACCTATCTCAGTAATCCCGCGGCCTATGCCCCCGACCCGGCCACGGTTTATGGTTATACGGCGACAGCGCCACAGGGTTTCTCGGTCACCGCGGATACCGAGTCCAAGGGCTACGAGTTCGAGCTCATCGCCAACCCGCTGCCGAATTGGCGCCTCGAGTTCAACGCCTCCAAGACCACCGCGGTCCAGTCCAATGTCGGCGGCCCCGCGCTCGCCGACTTCATCAGCTACCTCAATTCGAAGATACTGAACGCGGACGGCACTCCGAACGTGGCGGGCTCTTTGCCTCAATACGGCAATCCGTCGCTTACGGTCTACCTCAACGTCTACGGTCCGTGGCTCGCCAACTACCAACTGCTGAAGCTCCAGGAAGGCACGGTCATGCCGGAGATCCGGCAGTGGCAGTACAAGCTGATCACCAACTACACGTTCGACCGCGGCTTCCTCAAGGGCGTCGGCGTCGGTGGCGCTTATCGGTGGTACGACAAGGTCGTGATCGGATATCCGGTCCAGTCAAACGGCCAGTTCGACCTCGGCAGTCCCTACTGGGGCCCGTCGGAGGACGAGATCGACCTCTGGGTCAGCTACGAGCGCAAGCTCACGGACAAGATCAACTGGAAGATCCAGTTGAACATCCGCAACGCGTTCGCCAAGCACGGCCTGCTGCCGGTCTCGATCGAACCGGACGGACAGACCTGGGCCACGGTCCGCGTCAAGCCGATCCAGGAGTGGTTCGTGACCAACACGCTCAGCTTCTAAGGTTGCTGGGATAAGCGCGCGATCGCGCTATCCATCATCGCGCCGCTGCGGTCCATCCCGCGGCGGCGACTCAAATCCGGGGTCAACAGAGCTTCACCCCGATCGACCGAGGACTCCCCGCACCCGATTCAGGGATTTCGTGTCGCACTCGCCGGCCCGTCCGTCATGGTCTACAGTTAGACCGCCGGTTCTTTTGCGCTGAGTTCTGCGGCCCCGAAAGATGCCGCCGTTGAAACGTTCGCCTGCCAGCCGGTCCGATATCTGCTCCGCACGCTCGATTCCACCGTCGCGGGTCCACGCCACCAGGTGCCGTTTCCACTGTTGTTGAACTGTCCTCCGCGGGACTGATGTTGGCCCTGGTCCCGTGCCCCCGACGCACGCCCGCTCAACTCAATTTGCCCCGCCATGCCGTCATCCTCCCGCGCTCAATCCAATTCCGCCCGTTCCGTGGAGGCCCGCATCGACGACCTGATCTCCCGGCTCACGCTCGGCGAGAAGGTCGGCCAGTTGATGCACGCCAGTCCGGCGGTCGAGCGCCTTGGCCTGCCGGAGTATAACTGGTGGAGCGAAGCCTGCCACGGCGTCGGCCGAAACGGGCGCGCCACCGTGTTCCCGCAGGTGATCGGCCTGGGCGCGACGTGGGACCGAAAACTGGTGCACGCGGTGGCCACTGCCGTCTCGGATGAGGCCCGGGCCAAGCATCATGCCGCGGCCGCCGAGAATCGTCGCGGACAATACCAGGGCCTCACCTTCTGGACACCCAACATCAATATCTTCCGCGACCCGCGCTGGGGCCGCGGCCAGGAAACCTTCGGCGAGGATCCCTACCTCACCGCGGAACTGGGCGTCGCCATGGTGCGCGGGCTGCAGGGCGACGATCCCGCGCATCTGAAGACCGCGGCCTGCGCCAAACATTTTGCCGTGCACAGCGGGCCGGAGGCCGAACGCCACACTTTCGATGCCCGCCCTACACCCAAGGACCTCACCGAGACCTATCTGCCCGCCTTCGAACGCCTGGTGCAGGCAGGCGTCGAGGCGGTGATGGGGGCCTACAACCGCGTCGACGGCGAGCCGTGCTGCGGCAGCCGGTTTCTGCTGGTCGAGACCCTGCGCAAGCAATGGGGGTTCAAGGGTCACGTCGTGAGCGATTGCGGCGCCGTGGACGATTTTCACAAGCATCACCAGGTCACGCGCGATGCCGCCGAATCGGCCGCGCTCGCCGTGAATATGGGCTGCGACCTCAATTGCGGCTGCACGTATAACGCCCTTTACGACGCGGTCCAGCGGCGGCTGATCACCGAGAAGCAGATCGATATCTCCCTGCGCCGCCTGTTGGTGACCCGCTTCAAGCTGGGATTGCTTGAGCCGCCCAAGCGAAAGGCCTGGACCTCGATCGGCATCGACGTGGTGGACAGCGCGGCTCACCGCGCGCTCGCCCGGCGTGCGGCGGCCGAATCGGTGGTGCTGCTGAAGAACACCGAAGGCCTGCTTCCGCTGCGGTCCGATCCGGCCAGTCTCCTGGTGGTCGGGCCCGGCGCCGCCAACGTCAACGTTTTGCTGGGGAACTACTACGGTGTTTCGTCCCGGCTGGTCACGCTGCTCGAAGGGATCATGGAGCGCGTGGCCGAGGGCACCCGCGTCGAGTACCGGGCCGGATGTTCGCTCACCCAGCCCGCGGCGCCCGGAATCAACTACACTTTTGGCGCGGCCGCCGACTGCGAGGTGGTCGTCGCCGTGCTTGGCCTCGACCCCACGGTCGAAGGCGAGGAGGGCGACGCCATCGCCTCGCCCTGCGGCGGCGACCGCGATCGCATCGAGTTGCCCGCCGGGCAGCTCGAGTTCCTGCGCGAATTGCGCCGGAATGCCAAGAAGCTCGTGCTGGTGCTCACTGGCGGCAGCGCCGTCGCCATCCCGGAAGCCCACGATCTGTGCGACGCCGTCCTGCAGGTTTGGTATCCCGGTTGCGAGGGCGGCCGCGCCGTGGCCGATGTCCTGTTCGGGCAAGTCTGCCCGTCGGGCCGCCTGCCGGTGACGGTGCCCCGCCACACCGAGGATCTGCCGGCGTTCACCGACTACTCGATGCGGGACCGGACGTACCGATTCGCCAACATCGAGCCTCTGTATCCGTTCGGATTCGGGCTCAGCTATGTCCGGTTCGCCTACGAGAAGATCGAGGCCAGTGCGAGCCGCCTTGGCCCGGGAGCCGGAGTCACGGTGAAGGCCGCCGTCCGCAACACCGGCTCCCGCGCCGCCACCGAGGTCGTGCAGTGCTATGTGCGGCCTCCGGAAAACTGGCCCGAGGCCCCGCGCGCCATCCTGGTCGGCTTCGAAAAAGTCAAGATTCCGGCCCGCAAGTCGGTCACGGTTCGCTTCGAGCTCACCGAGGCCGCGTTTCGCCAGGTCGACCACGAGGGCCGGCGGGTGCGCGTGCCGGGAAGATATGAGCTGGTCGTGGGGCCGGCCTCGCCCGGAGTCCGGGCGATGGCGCTCGGAGCGCCGCCTCCGGTTGCCGTTTCCGTCACCTTGACCGGCACCTGAACCTTCGATGAATGCGCTCGTCCTCGAGCAAAAGGGCGTTCTGCGGTTGCGTGACTTTGCCTTGGACGAGCCCCTTGGACCGCACGATGTCGCCATCCGCGTCCACACGGTCGGCATCTGCGGCAGCGACGTGCATTACTATCGACACGGCGCGATCGGTCCCTTCGTGGTCCGGGAGCCGATGATTCTCGGACATGAGGCCTCGGGGATCGTGATTGCGGTCGGTGCGGGCGTGACGTCGCTCGCGGCGGGTGACCGGGTGTGCATGGAGCCGGGGGTGCCGGATCCGAACAGCCGGGCCACCCGGCTCGGCCTCTACAACCTGGATCCTGCCGTCCGCTTCTGGGCGACGCCACCCGTTCACGGCTGCCTGCGGCCGTCCGTGGTGCATCCCGCGGCCTTCACCTTCAAACTGCCCGACGACGTCAGCTTCGGCGAGGGCGCCATGGTCGAGCCCCTGGCGGTGGGAATGCACGCGGCCATCAAGGCCCGTTTGAAGCCCGGCGATGTCGCCGTCGTGATGGGCGCCGGTCCCATCGGCATGTTGACGGCCCTCGCGGCGCTGGCCGGGGGCTGCAGCCGCGTCTTTATCACCGACGTCCAGCCGCCCAAGCTGGCGCTGGCGGCCACCTTGGGCCCGATCACGCCCGTTGACGTCCGTCAACAGGATGTGGGCGAGATCGTCCGCCGCGCCACCGACGGCTGGGGCGCCGACGTTGTTTTTGACGCTTCCGGCGCAGCCGCGGCGATTGCCTCGGGTCTGGACGCGCTCGCTCCGGGTGGTTGTCTGGTGCTCATCGGCATGCCGGGGGCGCCGGTCGCCTTCGACGTCGTTGCCGCCCAGGTGAAGGAGGTGCGGGTCGAGACCGTCTTCCGCTACGCCCATGTCTATCCCCGCGCGCTCGCCCTGATGGGCAGCCGCAGAATCGACGTGCGCCCGCTCATCACCGACCGCTATCCGTTTGCAGAATCCGTGGCGGCTTTCGAGTATGCCGCCGCCCCGAAACCAACCAGTGTCAAGGTGCAGATCGAGCTCGTCTGAGCTATAGTCCGTCCCATCTGATTCGCCCCCACCCCATGAGCCACGTCACCCAAAAACTGTCGTTCCGCGAGAAGGCCGGCTACGCGATGTCGGACGTCGGAACCAACTTCTTCTTCCAGTCGATGATCCTCTACCAGACCCGTTTCTACACGGACACGGTGGGGCTGTCGGCGATCGCCGTGGGTTCGATGTTCCTGGTGCTGCGCCTCCTCGACGCGGTGGTGGATCCGGTGGTCGGCGCCCTGTCCGACCGCACCAACACGCGCTGGGGCAAGTTTCGGCCGTGGGTGCTGTGGACCGCCCTGCCCTACGGTTTCGTCTTCTGGCTGGTTTACGTGACGCCCAACATGGGCATGGAGGGAAAGCTTATCTACGCCTACCTCACCTACTCGCTGGTGATGATGATCTATTCGGCGAACAACACGCCGTACTCCGCCCTCATGGGCGTGATGACGCCCGACGCCAGCGAACGCACCAGCATCGCCAGCTACCGGTTTGTGGCCGCCATGATCGGGCAATTGCTCATCACGGCGCTCGCCCTGCCCCTGGTCGCGAAATTCGGCAACGGCAGCAGCACCAGCGCCCACGGCTGGACGGTCACCATGGCGATCTTCGGCGGCGCCATCATCGTCCTGAACCTGATCGCCTTTTCCACCACCAAGGAGCGCCTCGCACCCCCGCCGGGGCCCAAGAGTTCCCTCCGCGACGACCTCAAGGATGTGCTCACCTGCCGCCCGTGGATCGCGATGTTCGTGCTGACGCTGATGGTCTTTACCATGCTCGTCATCCGCGGCAGCTCGCTGAATTACTTCTTCCAATACTATCTCGACCAGCACTCGCTGCAGCACTTTCTCGACAAGGTTGGCCTGGCTTCCATCGGAGCGTCGGGACACGCCACGATATGGACGTCGATCCTGGGCGCCTTCGGCCTGCTGGTGAAACCCGACGCCTCGAACGCCGCCGCCGTGAGCTTCAGTCTGTTCAACACGTTGAGCATCGTGATCCAAATCCCCGGGATCATCGTGTCCAAGCCGCTCTGCGACCGGTTTGGCAGGAAGGCGGTGTTCCTTGTCGGCATGGGCATTACGGCGGTGGCCACGCTCCTCGTCTTTTTCGTGACGCCGACCTCGATCACCTTCCTGATGGCCCTGATGATCCTTTGGCCGCTGGGCTGGGGTCCCACGATTCCCGTGCTCTGGGTGATGATTGCCGACGTGGCCGACTTCTCGGAGTGGAAGACCGGCCGCCGGGCCACCGGGTTCATGTTTGCCGGCGTCATCTTTGCCCTGAAGGCCGGCCTCGGTCTCGGCGGGGCGCTCAGCGGTTGGCTGCTTGCCGCCTATGGTTTCGTGCCCAACGTCGCCCAGACGGCGCACGCCCTGCACGGCATCCGCCTCAGCGCCAGCGTCTACGCGACCCTCCCGTTTGTGATCAGCCTCGCGTGCCTGGTCATGTATCCGATCGGCAAGGCGCTGAACCTGCGCATCCAGGACGAACTCGTGGAGCGCCGGAAGGCGACCGCCCCAGCCTGAACCGCGCAGTTCCTTATGCCCGCCGTCCGCCATCTCCGCCTCCTGTTCTGTTTCCTGCTGCCGGCTGCGCTCGCCGCCGGGAAACCGGCGCAGGGCGCGTTCGCCACCGGCCATTATCCCAACCTTTTTGCCTCCCTGCTGGGCAAATCGGATGCCGAGGTGCAGGCCAAGCTCGACGCCGCCTGGCAGCAGCTCTTCTACGGCAACGACGACACGCAGCGGGTCTATTATCCCGCGCCGGACGACACGGCCTACATCGCCGATGTCCACAACCGCGATGTGCGCACCGAGGGCATGTCCTATGGCATGATGATCGCCGTGCAACTGAACCACCAGGCGGAGTTCAACCGGATCTGGAAATGGGCGAAGGTCCACATGTATCATGCGACCGGCCCGCTCAAGGGCTACTTCGCCTGGCATTGCCGCTACGACGGTCAGCAGATTGACCCCGGTCCCGCCCCCGACGGCGAGCAGTGGTTCACCATGGCGCTGCTTTTCGCCGCTCATCGCTGGGGTAATGGCCAGGGGATCTTTGATTACAATGCCGAGGCCCAGACGCTCCTCCACACGATGCTGTACAATCGCGAGCCGGACGGGACGAACATCGACATGTTCAATCACCAGGAGCATCTTGTCCGTTTCACGCCGGACCACTGGGGGCGCGAGTTCACCGATCCCTCCTACGACCTGCCGGCCTTTTATGGTCTCTGGGCCCGCTGGGCCGGAGCCGACCGCGGGTTCTGGGCTGAGGTCACCACCGCCGGCCGCATGTTCTTCCGCCGCGCCGCCAATCCCAAAACCGGCCTGATGCCGGACTACGCCAATTTCGACGGCACTCCGCGCGACATCCGCGGCCATGGCGACTTCCGCTACGACGCCTGGCGTACGCTGGCGAACGTCGCCGTTGATCACGCTTGGTTCGACGCCGATCCATGGGAGGTCGAGCAGAGCAATCGCGTGTTGACCTTCCTGGCCGCCCAGGAGCCGAACCTCGTCAACCAGTATTCCCTCGACGGCCGTCCGCTCTCGGAACGCTATTCAGCCGGTCTGACCGCCATGGCCGCCGTGGCGGGCCTGGCGGCCAAACCCGATCTCGCCCGGCCGTTCGTTGACGCCCTCTGGAAGATGGATATCCCCTCGGGGCCCTACCGCTATTATGACGGCATGCTTTATTTCCTGGCCCTGCTGGAGGTGAGCGGCCGGTTCCGAATTTACGCCCCGGCCGGTTGATCCCAAACGGTCCTGTTATTCTGCCGCTCGATCCGGGAAATCAGCAAGTTGGTCGCTGCAGCGCCGTCTCACCGCAGCGCAGGCCGGCCGGTCCGGACGGCAGATGCAGACGAGCCGCCCGCGACCTTCTCTCAAAACGCATTTCCATCCCTTGATCGCTTTCCCCCACACCATGAATTCCACCCGCCTCGTTGCCGCCGCCACCCTCGGCCTCCTCAGCCTCGTCACCCTTCACGCGGATGACGGATACCGGCTTTGGCTCCGCTACGTACCAATCAACGACGCCTCGGTGCGGACCGCCTACTCCGCGGACATGCAGGAAATCGTCACGACCGCCTCCTCGCCCACGCTCGCGGCGGCGCGGGACGAGTTGGTGAGGGGCCTCCACGGTCTGATCGGCGTCGCCGTGCCGGTCGTGCCGCGGTCAGACCGCGCCGGCGCGATCCTGCTCGGCACGCCGACCGACAATCCCGAGGTGGCGGCGCTCCATCTCAATCCCGAACTCGCGAAGGCCGGCAACGAGGGCTACGTGCTGCGGGCCGTCACGACGCCCGGCGGCGCGCGTCTCGTCGTCACCGCCAACACCGACATCGGCGTCCTTTACGGGACGTTCGCATTGCTGCGGCGCCTGGAGATGCATGAGTCGCTGGCCGGTTTGAATGTCGTCAGTGCACCCAAGATCCAGCGCCGGTTGCTCGACCATTGGGATAATCTCGATCGCACCATCGAGCGCGGCTACGCCGGGTTCTCCCTGTGGCACTGGTTCACGCTGCCGGACTACCTGGACCCGCGCTACCGCGACTACGCGCGGGCGTGTGCCTCGATCGGTCTCAAAGGCGCGGTGCTCAAAAACGTCAACGCCGACCCGCTCATCCTCACGCCGCGGTGGCTGCGGAAGGTGGCCGCGCTGGCCGGCGTCTTTCGGCCCTACGGCATTCGCGTCTATCTGGCCGTCCGCTTCAGCGCCCCCATCGAGGTCGGCGGCCTGAAGACCGCCGACCCGCTCGACCCGGCCGTCATCCGGTGGTGGAAGGATGAGGCCGACACGATCTACCGCCTCATACCCGATTTCGGCGGCTTCCTCGTCAAGGCCAACTCCGAGGGCCAGCCCGGGCCGCAGGATTACGGCCGCACCCATGCCCAGGGCGCCAACGTCCTCGCCGACGCCCTGGCCCCGCACGGCGGCATCGTGATGTGGCGCGCCTTCGTCTACAGCCAGAAGCTGCCTGATGACCGCACGAAGCAGGCGTACGACGAGTTCAAGCCCCTCGACGGCAAGTTCCGGTCCAACGTGCTGGTCCAGATCAAGAACGGCCCGCTCGATTTTCAGCCGCGCGAACCCTTCCATCCGCTGTTCGGCGCCATGCCGCACACGCCGGAGATGCTGGAGTTGCAGATTACCCAGGAA
>JBJKRV010000118.1:0-4987 GCA_046704465.1 Opitutaceae bacterium
GGCGTGGGTGTGCACCACAACCACGCCGCGGCCCTCCAGGCGGTGCGTGCCGTCGAAGCTCACGCGCGCCAGCACGTCCTGCGCGGGCGCGGCTCCGACCTCGGCCAGCACGCATTCCACCATCAGGGGCGCGGAAAAGATCTGCTCGAAGTTCGATTTGAGCGCGGGGCCGAGCGCGAAATTCAGGAGGCGGCGCAGGGTGACATCCTCCGGGGCGCGCGCAAATCCCTCCTGGTGGGCCGTCTCGATCAGCGTCTGCCGCACCTTCTCAATGTCCACCGGATGTCCGAGCGCGGCCAGGCCGAGGCGGTCGTAGATCTCGAAGACCTTGGACCGGCCCGTGCCGACGCCGAGGAGCACCACGCCCTCCGGCCGCGACAGCGCGAACACCGGCGTCGCGCCCTTCAACTGGTCGCGCACGTACTCCCGGCGGTTCGCCACCGCCTCGAGCCAGCGATAGGGCTCGTCGGTGGTCATGGCGCGGATCCGGTCACCACCTGCGCCCCCGCCGCCCGCCAGCACTCCGCCTGTTCCGCGGCGGACAACGTCCGCACGCCCCCGGCGCCGAGCAGCTTGACGGTGGCGAAGTCGCCGCGCTCCGGATCGACCCCGCCGGTGGCGGTGTCGAACTCGGCCGCCGTCATCAGGAGGCGGTTGGCCAGGGCGACGGCCGGCGCCAGCGCCATCCCGGCCGGTTTCGGCCGCCCCCACCGCTCCAGGAAATGCAGCACGCCCTTGATCGTGCCCGCGCCCGATCCCGAGCCCGCATAGGCGGCGGCTTCGAACTGCGCCCCCAGCGGATCGTAGAAATAGATTCCCGCGCGGCCGGTGGCGTCGTCCACCCCGGCCAGGATTGGGGCCACCAGCCCGAACCCCTGCAGCGTCGCCGGCAGGTTGTCGTGCAGCAGCCGCGTCAGCGCCCGCATCTTGGCCGGCAGGCTCATCGGCTGCAGCTGGCTGCGCCGGTAAAAGTCGAACGCCGTCTGCAGCGTGCGCGCCATCTCCAGGGCGATGGCGGGGTTGCCCGCGATCGCCATGAGGGACTGCCGGTCGAGTTCGAGGATCTTCTCCGTGCGGTCCGAGAACACGACGTTGCCCGCCGTGGCCCGGTGGTCGCCGGCCATGATCACCCCCTCGGCGCAATGGAACGCCAGCACCGTCGTCGCCTCGAGGCGGACGGGCGCGGCCTCCCCGCTGCGGACGGCGGCGGCAAAGGGCGTCTTCGGCAGCAGCGCCAGGAAATCGCCGTTCATTCGCCCGTGCGCTGCCGGTAGCGGCGCGCCTGGTCCGGATCGACCCTGCGCATCCGCTTCAGCAGCTCCTCGGTGTCCGGTTTTTCGATCCGCGGCTCGCGTGGACCCTCGCCGCCGCCTCCGCCGCCGGGGCCGGGTCCCGGCACCACCGGCCGGGGTCTTTGAATGGGTTCGGGCACGACTGTCTCCTCCTCGTTGATGGTTCGGTTGACGCTGACCTCCGGCGGGCACAACCCCTGCGCCGCCGCGGCCGTACGATGCCCCGCCTAAAGGGCTTTTGCAAATGGCAGCGCCAGCAAATCCGCCGGCGTGCGCGCCGACGCCAGCACCGTCCGGCCGCGCTCCACGTCCTCGCGCGAAAACACGTCGCGCAGGTCGATCTCGATGCGGCGCGACCCGTCGCGCAGGATCACCCCGTCCCACTGCGTGGACTCCACGACGGAGCCAAACCGTTCGATGCAGGCGCCGCGCAGCGCCGCGCGGGTCGACAACGGCGGCCGCAGTCCGCGGGCTTCCGCCGCGGCCGGCGGAAACGGCAGCCGGAACGCGCCGCCGTCCAGCAACCCGAAGAACAGCCCCTCCGCGCGGTCGAGCAGGTGGTAGGACAGGTCGAGACTGCGCAGCCACGGATCGTCGGCGGAAATCTTCTCCCGCTCGCGGAACTGTTCCACGAGCCGGTACTTTGCGGTCCAGTCGAGGCGGTCCGCTGTCCGCAGCGGATCGCGCTCGAGGTCGTCGAGCACGGCGATCCAGTCCGCCATCAGGCCGCGCCACTCGCCCTCCGCCGCCTGGGGCACGCCGGCCCGGACCAGCTCGACGTAGGCGCGCTGCACGGCGACCGCCGTCGCGGGCCGCCCGTCTGCCAGCGCGAGCGGCCACTGCCATTTCGGATCGCGGGCGATGGAATGCAGGGCGCCGAGCGGATCGGCGAGACGCGGGACCCGCTCCCGCGCGACGCCGTTGACGAGGGCCTGCAGCACCAGGGCCGTCGTCCCCACCTTCAGGTAGGTGGCGAACGGCGACAGGTTGGCGTCGCCCACGATGACGTGGAAGCGCCGGTATTTCGTGACGTCCGCGTGCGGCTCGTCCCGCGTGTTGATGAGCGGCCGGCGCTGCATGGTGTCCACGCTCTGCAGTTCCGTGAAGAAATCGCTCCGCTGCGAGATCTGGAAACCCGGGCCCACGAACCGGTCCTCCTGCTCCCGGCCGAATTTGCCGGCGCCGCCGAAAATCTGGCGCGTGGCCAGAAACGCCTGCATGCCGTCGGCCAGCCGGTCCCAGGGCAGGCGCCGCGGCAGCAGGTAGTTCTCGTGGCAGCCGTAGGTGTGGCCGAAGAAGTCGGTGTTGTTCTTGTACAACCGCACCGGGTTGTCGGTCGTGCCGGCCAGGGCCTCGGCGCAATCGATCAGCAGCGCGTCGCCCGCCCGGTCCTGCTCGACCAACTCCGCCAGCGTGCTGCACTCCGGGGTGCAGTACTCCGGATGGCAGTGGTCGTTGTAGAAGCGGGCGCCGTTCTGCAGCACCAGATCGCTCTTGAGCTCGACAAAGCTCAGCGTCCGGCTCGCGTCCTGCGCGAAATAGTTCGCCTCATCGGCATCCTGGCGCAGCTCGCGGACGCGGAACCCGCGCGCGTCCCAGTGGGGATCCTCCCGCCCGTAGTCCCACCGGGCGCGCACGCCCGGCTCCCGGGTGCTGCGCACCAGGGCGATCGAATCGGCCACCACGTCCGTTCCCTCGGGCCGGTCTCGCGCGATGCCGAATTCCGTCTCCAGGCCAAATTGAATCTCCATGACGGCGGGGCCCGATTCAGATGACCGCCCCGTCCGCCCCGCGTTCCTTCGCATTCCGGGATGGCGTCAGCCGGACCACGTTGTCGGGGTCGAAATCGGTCAGTTTCAGCCAGTCTTCCGTGATGTCGTTGGGGGGAAAGAGGTCGTTCTCCCGGTATTCGAGATCGAGCGCCTCGGTCAGGTCGCGGAGCGTGACGGGCGACTCGGTCTTCTCCGCGATCGAGCGCACGATGGCGAACTCCTTTGCCCGCTCCACGACCGCGGCGATGATCGCGCCGCTGGCCAGGTCGCCCCGGTGCAGGTGCTCGCGCCGGCCGCTGCGGTAGGTCACCTCCAGGAAGCGGTTGGACTCGGTGCGGGCATAATGCGCGGCGGTGATCGCGGCGATCAGCGCCTCGCGCGGCTCCGCCAGCGGCAGGTCGGCGGTCAGGTAGATGCCGTAGATCTCGGCGGCCGCGGCCGCGTCGGGCCGGCGCACGCGGATCTTCCGGTCGATGCGGCCCGGCCGGAGGACGGCGGGATCGATCAGATCGGCCCGGTTGGACGCCAGGATGATGACCACGTTCTGCAGCGCCTCGAGGCCGTCCATCTCGGCGCAGAACATCGGGACCAGCGTCGCGAGGATGTTCGTGCCCCCGCGCAGCGCGTGCCGGGTGCCGAGGATCGCCTCGGCCTCGTCGATGAACAGGAAGGCCAGGTCGCCCTCCGCCGCCTTCTCCCGGCACTGCGCGAAGAGGTCCCGCACCTGGCGCTCGGACTCGCCCAGCCACATGTTGAGGATCTCCGGCCCCTTGACGCTGAGGAAGAACTCCGGACGGTCGACCCCCGTGGCCTCGCGCAGCTTCAGCCGCAGGTTGTGCGCGGTGGCCTTGCCCAGCAGGGTCTTGCCGCAACCCGGCGGCCCGTGGAGGAGGAAGCCCTTCGGCACGTTGTGCTTGAACCGGCGGAACAGGTCGCCATGCAGCAGCGGCAGCTCGATCGAGTCGCGGATCGCGCGCACCGCCGCGGCCTGCCCTCCGATCGCACTCCACGGCAGCGGCTCCACCGTGGTCAGCGTGCGGTCCAGCCGCCGCCCCTGGCCGACGATCTCGACCGCGACGCGCTGGTTGGCGTCCAGGCGCACCTCGACGCCGGGCTTGAGGCGTTCCTTGCCGATGGCCGTTGCTCGCACCACCACGGCGTCGGCGATGCCTCCCTCCTGCCCCACCCGCAACCGCCCGTCGGTCAGGACCTGCGCGACGCGTGTCACCGGCCCGCCCTGGTCGAGGCCGAAGCTCGCGGTGACGGCGAAGGCTTCGTTCAGGAGCACGCGGGTGCCCGCCTCCAGAGCCTCCTCCGGCAGCGACGGATCGACGTTGCAGACGTAATCCGTGCCGCCGGCGCAGACCAGCGCGCGGTCCGGCTCGAGGCGCCGCAGCAGCGTGCCCAGGCGCAGCGCGGGCGAGCGCAGCTTTTCGACGGCGGCGGAAAGCTTCTCGACCGCGGAGCGCGCCTCGTCGTGCACCTCCTCCAGCTCCGCCACCCGCGTCCGCAGGAGGCGGAGGGCGTCGGGATCAACGCCCGCCAGCAGCAGCCGCCCGCTCAGCCAGTCGCACAGCTGCAGTGCCGAGAGGTGCTCGACGTCCTCGGGACCCGGGCGCGGCTCGTCGCCGGGCCCGGCCGCGCGCTTCTCCTGCCGGGCGGACGGCGGTCTTTTTTCGGATCGCGGCATCCGGCAAAAAAGCACCATGAGCCGCTTCGTGCAAACGCGGCGACGCAACCGCCGCTGGTCTCTCGGGTTCCGCCGGAGGTCCGCGCGTCAGGAATGCGGATTTCCGCCGGATCCCATCATCCCGCCGCCGTTCATCATGCCGCGGCCGTCCATCATGCCTTTGCCCATCATCCCCGGGCCGGGCGCGGCCGGCCCCGGTTTTTGGGCGGCCGACTGCGGGCTCTTTGCTTCCC
>JBJKRV010000119.1:0-14259 GCA_046704465.1 Opitutaceae bacterium
CCAATGGAGACATGCTGCAGCCGCCCTGGTACGGGGTCGGCTCGGCCCTGATCGGGGTCGACAAGACGGCGGCGGAATCCCATTCCGGGCGGAGCTGCGCCTACGTCAAGAGCGACGGCAAGGACAATAACCTCTGGGACGGCATCGCCCAGACGGTGCCGGTGACACCCCACACGGACTATGTCCTGTCCGGTTGGGTGAGCGATTCGGCCGGCCGCATTTTCTCCCGGGGCGAGTTCGGGGTCCGAGCGACCGGAGGGGTGATCCGGCAGGCGGCGATCCCAGAGACCGGCTCATACACCCGGCTCCGGGTGCCTTTCAATTCGGGGTCCAGGACGTCCGTGGTGGTCTTTGCCGGCTTCAGGCCCACCGGCTTCGGCGCCTGGCTGCATGTGGATGATATGTCGCTAACGGCGGCCGAAGGGCATCGTTCCGGCCGGACTCCAGGGAACGAGGGGACTTCGCCCGGCGATCGTGGAGCCCAGGATAGGTGATCGTCGTGGGTAGCCGACCGCCACTCTGATTGGGTTCGCTGCAGTTCGACACGAGATGAATGTGAGATTGTCAAAACGCATCCTTTTTTTCCTGGCCCTGTTTGCCGGCCTGGCCGGCTCCCTGGCCGGCGCCACGAAGCTGGCCTTCCCGATCTGGAAGCATCTCTCGAGCCGCACCGGCGGTCTGCCCGAACCCAACGGGGGGAAGCAACAGACCGCCGCCGTCGTGTGCGACGTCGATGGCAATGGCGTCAATGATTTCATCCTCGCCGAACGCACCCGGGCGCCGGCCCTCATCTGGATGCGATACACTCCGAAGGGCTGGGTCAAATACGTCATCGACAATACCCATGAGACCCCGGAGGCAGGCGGCGTGATTTGCGACGTCGACGGCGACGGCGACCCCGACCTCATCATTGGCGGCGACTATCAGAGCAATCAGTTGTGGTGGTACGAAAATCCCCGGCCGAATTTCAACCCGGACGTCCCGTGGAAGCGGCATATCATCAAGGACACGGGCGCGAATGGGTACCACGACCAGGCGGTCGCCGACTTCGAGGGCACCGGCCGGCCGCAACTCGTGTTCTGGAACCAGTATGCGAACAAGCTCTTCCTCGCACACATCCCGCCGCATCCCCGCACCTCCGGGCCGTGGCCGCGCGTCGTGATCCTCGACACCTGAAAGTACAAGACCGCGAACAAGGAGGAGGGCACGGCGGTCTACGACATAGACGGCGACGGGACCCCCGACCTGCTCGCCGGCATGTGGTGGTTCAAGCACCTCACGGGCGACAAGTTCAAGGCCATCCAGTTCACCGACCATCCCGGCCGCCTCGCGGTCGGACGGTTCATGCCCGGCAAGTACCCGCAGATCATCGAATCGTCCGGCGACGCGGACGGCCCGCTCATGATGTACGTGTGTAAGGGCGATCCGACTGATCCCAAATCGTGGGTCGGCCGCAACCTGCTGCCGGGGATCACCGTCATCCACGGCCACAGCCTGCAGATCGGCGACATCAACGGCGACGGCCACCTGGACATCTTCTGCGCGGAAATGGGCAAATGGACGGACCGTGCCATTTCGCCGGACAATCCGCATGCCCGCGCCTGGATCCTCTACGGCGACGGCCGCGGCCATTTCACGGTCACGCGGTTTTCGACCGGCATCGGATTCCACGAAGCCAAGTTGGCCGATTTCAACGGCGACGGCCGCCTGGATGTTCTGGACAAGCCTTACTCCTGGGATACGCCGCGGGTTGACCTCTGGCTCAACGAAGGCAACGGCCCGCCGGGCGCGCCGCCGCAAAAGCAGCGATTCACGGGACCGCTGAGCATGGAGCTCTACACCTATCGGCAGGAGGCGAGGAAGGACCTGACCGGAACCCTGGCGCTGATCCGCAAGCTCGGCTTCACCGACATCGAGACGGCCGACTATTACGGGCGCACGGCCGCCGAGTTCCGGCAGGCGCTCGACCGGGCCGGCCTCACGTGCAGCAGCATCATCCCGAGCTACGAGAAGCTGGAAAACGACCTGCCCGGGGTGATCGCCGATGCCAGGACGCTCGGCGCGCATTACGTCGTGCTGGGCTGGGTGCCGCACAAAGGCCCGTCGCTGACGGAGCAAGCCATCGTGAAGCTGGCCGCCGACTGCAACCGCTGGGGCGAACAGTTGAAGGCGCACGGACTTCAATTCTGTTACCACCCGCACGGCTACGAATTTGTCCGCACGGCGCACGGAACGCGGTTCGACACGTTCATCAGGCTCACCAATCCGAAGTATGTCTCCATCGAGATGGACGTCTTTTGGTTCGCCCACGCCGGAGCGGACCCCGTCGCTTATCTTGAGAAATATCCGGACCGTTTCGTGCTGATGCACCTGAAGGACCTGGCGAAAGGCAGTCCGACGGGCATCCCGGACGCACATGTCGCCCTCGACACCAGCGTGCCCATCGGCAGCGGGGAGCTGAATTTCCCGGCGATTCTGCACGCCGCGGCCAACATCGGAATCCGGCGCTACTACATCGAGGATGAATCGCCGAAGGCCCCCGAGCAGGTGCCGCTGAGCCAGGCCTACCTCGAACGCGTGCGGTTCTGATTGCCGCCGCCGTCACGCCAGCCTCAGGCTGACACGGCGATCGTCTGGCCCAAACGGAGTCGGCGTGGAGCGCGGCGACGTGGCGCGCGAATTCGCCGGCGACGAGAACCGCCGGCTTACGACCCGAAAAAGGCGGACCGCCAGCGATCCATCCAGGCCCAGGCCGCCTGGTCGTTGTATTCCGCCGGCGGCGGGGCGATCGTGCCCGCATAGGACGGCGCGAACCGGGCCGGGCGCCCGCGATAGGTCTTGGCGACGTCCCGGTAGATTTCTCCGCGGCGCTTGATCCGGTTGTCCGCCCCGATGAGTCCGAGCGAATACTCCAGTTCGTTGACCTGGAACTTGCGGTCGATGTCGTGACTGGCCCACCACGTGAACCAGGCGACGCCCGCGTCGACCGCCCTCACCGTCGCCCGTTCGCAGAAGGTGTCGGCCTGCGCCGACGTCATCCACGCCTCGGACGCGCCGTATTCCTGGATCCAGACCGGCTTCTGCGGGTCGCCGGCGTAGGACCGCGCCAGAGCCGCCATGCTCGCCGCCACGTCAACGCTGGGGGCATCGAGCGGCCCGCCGCGCGCCAGGGCCCCGGTGTACTTGATCCAGGCATGGAGCGCGATGATGCGTTGACGCCGGGCCAGGGCCCGCGGCGAAAAGCTGGCGGGATGAAACCAGGGTCCGTTGTCCACGCCATTGACATGCACGCCCGCCGGGACGAGCCGCTCCGCCAGGTCGAGCATCGATTCAAACCAACGGTCGCCCTCCGCCAGGTCGGCCGTCTGCCAGCAGCAGCCCAGTTCGTTGCCGAGGTCAAATCCGAGAAAATTGGGCCACGTCCGGCAGACTTCAGCCACGCGTTCGAAATAGAGGCGCTCCGTCCGCAACATCCCCGGATCCGTAAAGAGCGACAGGCCTCCCTCGTAGCCCTGGCGGAAGTTCTGCCCGGTCAGGTGACCGACCAGCATCGAGACGCAAACATCCAGCCGGCGTTGCGCTGCCAGTGCCAGCAGCCGGTTAAGGCGATCGAGATGGGCCGGGCTGACCCAGGCTGGATTCGGCTGGAAATAGGTCCAGATGCACATGATGCGGATATGATCCGCGCCCAGCTCGGAGATGGCGTCCAGATCGCGCGCAATGTCGTCGTCCGAAAAGTCATTCCAGCAGAACCACCACCGCTTGGTCGGGGTGTAGTTGACGCCGAAACGGCAGCGGTTGAGGTCAAACGGCGCCGCCCGGGTGGCGGGGGCGGTCGCGCCAAGCCGGTTGACGCCGAGTTCAGCCGCGAGGCCCGCCAGCAACGTTCGGCTGATGAAATCTCTCCGGTTCATGCTGGAGGCACCATAGCACCTCCCGGCCGGAAATGCGCGCCAAACCCTGCGGCGGTGGAAGCCTTGCCCCGGGAAATCCGGCCCATCGGCGAATGCGTCTCCACTCCCACCGAGTGGACGGCAGCCTCCCGGGGAGGCGCGCATCGGCGATGAGCCCGATCCCGGCTGGCGCTCGCTCGCTTTTTTTGGGGATTGTGTCGGACGTGCCGGTGGCGAATTCTGGTGGGGCCCAAACGAAAGGAACATTCATGCATCGTCGGGATTTCTTCAGAATGATGGCGGCGGGAGCGGGCTGGGCGGCCCTGCCGGGATCAAAACGGGCCTGGGCGGCCGAGGGCGCGGGGACGGCGGACGGTTCGCCCACCAGTTTCCCGGTGGCCGACTGGGAGGCGGTAATGAAGGAGGATTGGGGGACCCAGGAGGCCCAGGCCGGGCCGGGCACCTGGGACGGCGTGCCGCTGCAGGCGCCGGCGATTCCGGATCTGGCCGGCCGCGGGCCGTACCAGGCGACCTGGGACTCGCTGCTGAACTACGAGGTGCCGGAGTGGTACCGCGACGCCAAGTTCGGGATCTGGGCGCACTGGAGCCCGCAGTGCGTGCCGGAGGACGGCGATTGGTACGCGCGCAACATGTACATCCAGGGCCAGCAGCAGTACGAATTCCAACTGCGGCGCTACGGCCATCCGTCCAAGTTCGGCTACAAGGACCTGTGCGCGCAGTGGACCCTGCTGAACTGGGAGCCGGAGGCGTTGATCGAGCGCTACCAGCGCGCCGGGGCGAAGCTCTTCCTGGCCCTGGCCGACCACCACGACGGCTTCGACACCTGGAACTCCAAGTATCACCCCTGGAACGCGCAGAACATGGGACCGCGGCGGGACGTGATCGGCGGCTGGGCCGCCGCCGCGCGCAACCGGGGCCTGCGCTTCGGCGTGACCGTGCACGCGGCCCGGAACTGGTGGTGGTTCCAGGTCGCGCACCTGTGCGACCGGACCGGCTCGCTGGCCGGCGTGCCTTATGACGGCCACCTCACGCAGGCGGACGGCCGGGGGCAGTGGTGGGAGGGCTACGACCCGCAGGTGCTCTACGGCCGCAAGCACGGCATCCACGAGAACCCCGACGAGGCCTACGTGCGCAATTTCTACGACCGGGTGCGGGACCTGATCGACCAGCATGATCCGGACCTGCTGTACTTCGACAACTCCGGACCGCCGCTGGGTTGGGCGGGCATGAATCTCGCCGCCTACTTCTACAACCACAACCTCGGGACGAGGGGCGGGAAGATGGAGGCGGTGCTCAACGTCAAGCACGTGCCCGACCACCTGGCCAAGGCGCTGGTGGCCGACTACGAGCGGGGCGTCACGAATCGGGTCATGCCCCATGCCTGGCAATCGGAAACCTGCATCGGCCAATGGCATTACCAGCGGGAGCTCTTCCTCGACCACCGCTACATGAAGCCCGGCCAGGTGATCCACTGGAAGGTGGATGCCGTGAGCAAGAATGGAACGTTCATCCTCAACATTCCGGGCAAGCCGGACGGCACCAACGACGCCGACGAGATCGCGATCCTGGAGGCCATCGGCACGTGGATGGGGATCAACGGCGAGGCGATCTACGCCACGCGCCCGTGGAAGGTGTTCGGCGAGGGGGCCCACGAGGCCAAGGGCGGAGCCTTCGCCGGTCACAGCACGTCCGAACTGGACGCGCGCGACATCCGTTTCACCCGCAGCAAGCGCGGCGACGTGGTCTACGCCATCGTGCTGGGCTGGCCGGAGGCCCACGAGTTCACGATCAAGAGCCTCGGCACGGCGTCTGCCACCCAGCCCGGAGCCGTCAGGCACGTCGAGATGCTCGGCTGCGCCGACCGCCTCGACTGGAAACAGACCGCCGAGGCCCTGACCGTCAAGCGTCCGGCGCGTCCGCCCTGCGACTTCGCCTGCGCGCTCAAGGTCCGGCTGGCCTGACCGGTGCTTTGCCTCGGCCGACGCCCGCGGGGCCGGCGCACCCGCGTCCGCTTTCGCTCTCGTCCGTCGATCCGACCGTCGCCTGCTGGGTGGTCCGGCTGCGCATCGACATCGACGCTGCTTGGAACCGCAGGCGCGGTGCGCCGACCCTCCGGCGCGCCTAGATTGGTTGCGCCTCCTCCCAGAGCGCCGGCGTTTTCTCGGCGGGCTTGAGGCGCCCGGCCAGACGCCGTCCCACCCGCCGAAAGCGCGCCTCGACGAGGCGGTAGTTGAGTTCCGAAAGCGCCAGAATGAACGGGAGGCTGGCGAGCGTGATCAGTTCGGACGCGACGCCGCCTTCGGGGACTCCCAGCGAACGCTTGCATTCCAGCATGAAGGCGTGGCCGATGGCATGGATGACGTAGATGCTGTAGGACCGGGTGCCCAGCCAGACCAAGACGGTCTTGAGGCGCGAAGGCCGGAGAATGTAGTTCCGGTCGTAACTGGCGACCAACACCAGCACTCCGCTCACGATCGCGATCAGTCCGGTGGAGAACCGGGCCAGTTCGCGGGATGCCGGGAGGGCCGCCAGCAGCAGAAAACAGGTGGCAAGAACCGCCAACGACCACGGCGCGCGGCGCAGGAACCGCGGTTCAATGAGGCGGTAGGTCCAATGCGACTTCCAGAAGGCGATCAGCACGCCGAGGATGATGGCATCCGTGCGCACGAACCAGAGCAGGGAAGTGTGAACCGGGTCAAAACCGTCCGGGCGCGCGGTGACCGCCTGCGCCAGAAAAGCGGCGAGCAGACCCACGATCAGGAGTCGCCGGTTGACGAAGAACAACAGCGGAGGCAGGAGCAGATAGAACTGCTCCTCGAGCGAGAGGCTCCAGAAGGCCCCGAGGACCCCGTAGACGAGGTGGTGATGGGCGAACCACTGGAAATAGTACAGGTTTGCCAGATCGAAGAACGCGGCGCGGGCCTCGTGCAGATTGTCGGTGAAGGGTCCGAAAGCGTGGTGGCTGTTGAAGGTCGCGGCCAGGACGAGCGTGATGCCAAGCCACAGCCAGGCGGTGGGCAGGAGCCGGAACACCCGCCGGATCCAGAAGGGAATGGCGGTGTGAAGGAATTCCCGGCCGGCGGTCGGCCTGGATCCGCGGGCAGCGCGGTCCGCCTCCAGCACCTTGAGCAGGGAGGAGACAATCACGAACCCGGAGATGGCGAAAAACAGGTCCACGCCGGACCAGAAACGGAAGTCGGATTGGATCCGGTGGCCGATCGCGCCGAGCCTTGGCAGCAATCCCCAGACGAGGTGACTGCACAAGGTGAAGACGATCGCGGCGGCACGAAGCACCTCGATGTCGCTGATCCGGCCTGTGCCCGCCCTGGTCATATGGTGCGTATTGAAAATTGAGCGCGTTGCGACTGGCGCGCGATGGACCCACGGAGTCGGAAAAGGTGCGAAGCCGGCCCGGCGTTGGGCTGTCCGAAGTGGTTCCGGTTCTTCAGGCGGAAGTCCCGGGCCGACCTTCGCGTTTGGCGAAGCCGAGGAGGCGGAGCGCGAGCAGCACCACCAATCCGGCGGCGGCGACACCCGAATAGGCGCCGCCGCTGCTTCCGCCGCCTCCGGGGGCGGTGGTCGGCATGGCGACCCCGGTGCCGGCCGTGTTCCCGCCCGGCGCTGTCTGGGTGATCACGACGTTGAAATAGGTGGCATCATAGCTGTCATTCGTCGCCGGGCCGGGATCGACCGCGAAGTCGACATCGGAGCCGGAATGAACGTTGATCTTGAGATCGAACGGCGTGCCGAGCTTCGTGGCGGAATTCAACGGTTGCGTGAACACGGGCGCGCCATCCACGAAGATGCGGGCATCGACGCCGTCGCCCTGGTTGCTGCTCGCATCGAACCGGCCGCTCAGCCGGACCGAGCCGCTCACGGGGCTGACCCAACGCCGGACGGCCCAGTACTGGGCGCCGTCGGTGGCCCCGGGCTCCAACTGGCCGCTCATGATGTTCAGCCAGCTGGTGGGTCCGTTCCAGCGGTAGTTCCACTCGTCCGACGTGTACGTGGCCATCTCCTTGAAACCGCCGGACGAATAGGAGCCGGGCGACGCCCCGCTCTGGAAATAGCCGTAATACCAATCGTCCTGCCCTTGCGTTCCCGAGAACTGCTTCACCGAGTCCGCCAGCACCGTCGCATCGGCAGGCGGCAGGGATTGGATCGCGCCCAGCACATAGACGGGTGAGTCGGTCAGCGTCAGGGAGACCTGGCCGCCGGACGGGGCGAGGGTGGACGAACTTCCCATCAGATCGGTCACCGTGAGATCGCCCGAGGTCGAAACCGCGAGCGTGTTCCCGCCGGGATTGACCGACCACATCAGCCGCAGATCCCGGCCCTGGCGGTCGAAGCGAAGAGAATAGACGCCGTCGAGCGTCGACTCGGTGCGGACGTAGGTGGCGCCGGCAAGTTCGCGCGCGAGCGTCGCCATCGCGGCGAACGCGGGCTTGGGCGTGAACGGACCGAGCGGATCGTTCGCCGACCGGAGGAGGCCCATCGGAGGATCGGAGCCGCTGTCGACGAGTTCGTACCAATAGGCGCGGGCCACGCCGGCGGCGAGCAGCAGGGCGTAGCCCCTCACCAGGAACTTCGCCTGGTCGGCCTCGGTGATGGCGATCTGTCCCGGCCACGGGTGCGGATTGGTGTACCAGCCAAACTCGGTCACCCAGATGGGCCTCGGGCTGCCGCCGTCGTACTGGCGCATCAGGGCCTGCACCCTGGCGATGTCGTCGCCGATGCCCTCCGGCGGGAGAAGATACCGGTAGGGGTGAACCGAAAGCGCATCCATGTAGCTGAGAGCGCCGGCTTGGAAGAGCTGTTGCAGGTAGGGCAGCGGCACGCCGGCAGTGGCGCCTCCGACCACGGTGACGGCGGGATAGGAGGCCTTGATCCGCTCGTAGGCAGCCTCGAGCATCTGCAGGTAGGTCGCCGCGCGGTCCTTGGTGGCCGGTCCCTTGCACCACGTGCCATTGTATTCGTTCCAGATCTCGACGTCGTGGATCTGGCCGGCGTAGTGGTTGACGACCTGGTAGCAATAGTTGGCAAAGCCGTCGAAGCCGCTGCGCGTGTAGGGAGTGAGCCCCTGGTCATAGTTCGGGTTGCCGCTGACGCCACCACCGTTCAACTCCATCAACGGGTCGATGCCGTCGGTGCGGAATGCGGCCAGATAGGGATCGTAGGGCGCCCCGAAGACGAAGGCGCCGGGCGGGTTGGGCGAGGGCTGCTCGACCGACCAGTAGCACTCGTCGCGCGCGCTGGACGCCCCGAGACGCGCGATCAGCGGGATCGTCGCCCGACTCCAGCCCTGCGCATAATGGGTCATTACGCCGAATGGCGACTCCGCCGGTGGCGTGAACGGGGTGACCACGGCAAACGAAGTCCGGCCGGTGGCCACGGTCGCGCCGTGCAAGCTGGCGTCGACGGACAGGAGGAAGTAGCCGGTGCGGCCGCCCATTGGCGGAATGATCGTGGCCGAGCCGCCGGCGACGGGCGTGGTACCGGCCGCCACGGATTCGCCCCAGAAGTCGGTCACGTTCCAGGAGAGCTGGTCGGCGACGACCTTGACAGGGAACGTGACCGCCTCCGTCGAGAGAAAGACGTTGCCGACCTGGCTTTGTTGCAGGGTCAAGTTGGCGGCCAGAACCCGGAGGGGGAAGACGAACAGCCAGCCGAGTGCCGCGATGGCCGCACTCCGTCGGCGGCGGGGGCCGGGGAGGCACCCTTTTCCCGGACCCGGGGAAGCGGCGCTCTGAAAAAGCATCGCGGGCAACGCCATTTTACCGGAAATCCAGTGCCAGGTTGGCGCCCACGATTTCTTGATGAAACCGGCGCCCTTCGAGCGCGCGGCAGAGGGCCGCGGCGCACCCGGGCACGAGGCGGTCATGCAGCTCGATCATGAGCACACGGATGCGGTCGAGCCACCTGGCGCCGTGCCGCAGGATCTCCGCTTCGGCCCCCTCCACATCCATCTTCACCAGGTCAATCTGCTCGCAGCCGTGATGTGCAATGAGCTGGTCGACGGTGTACGCCGCGACGGCGTCGGACAGGGATTCGGCCGTCTCGGTCATCCGGTAGGCATTGGGAGCGGCGCCGGGATTGGCGATCTGCAACCGGGTGGGGTGCGTCCACACCGCGCCCTGGAGGGCGGTGATCCGGCGCCACGGCCGGGTGTTCAACGTCAGCAGCGCCAGGTTCTTGCGGGACGGCTCGAGCGCCAGGATCCGCGCCTGCGGCCAGCGCGCGGCAAAATAGACCGAGGCGAAGCCGATGTTGGCGCCGAGATCGAGGACGTGCTGCGGGCGAAAGTCGGCAAACGGCAGGTCGTATTCGCGCGCGACGAACACTTCCTCGAAGGTCGCGACATCGGACGTGTTGGGTCGCGCCCAGAGGGGGTGGGCGAGTCCGGGCAACCGCACGCGCACCAGCGAGGTGCGGCAATGCAGCCGTGCCGCCTGCAGCCCGCCCCCAAGGCCGAGGTGACTGATATAATGCAAGACTCGTTTCAACGTTAGCGCCGCCATCGCCGGTCCTTTCCCTGAAATTCGCGCCATTGACTGCACGGCGGTGAGAAAGTTCGACGGCGCCGCGCTCGCAGGTGCGGTGTGTCCGCCGGATGAAATCCGGCGAGCGAAATGCACGGAATTCACGGAACCGAAAAGGGGGCGCTCAATCTAAGGCGCTCCTTCTTGCACGCCATGTCCTCGTATCTCGCGCCCGGGGGGTGCGGACCCGCGTCGGGTCCATGCCCGGAATCCGATTTGAGGCGGCCGTTTCTTTTCAGAACGGCCGCCGTCGCGTGCATCGGATTGCTCCTGACCCTTCCGGCCCGGGCGGCATCCGGAACGGTGGTGGCGTCGCCGGGACGGAACGGGGGCGGAAACGGGGCGGTCGCCGCCTGGAGGGTCGAGACCGAGCTGTCCACGACCTTCACGTATGACGACAACCTCTTCATTCAGCCGACGGCGCGGAAGGGTGACTATTATGCGCGGGTGGCGCCGACCCTGGCGTTCGGCCTCGGCAATTTCCGAAACGAGCTCGCGGCGTTCACCGCGCTGCCGCTTTTCCTGGCCCAGACCGAGGCGGAAGGCCTGCCGGAGCGCGATTACGCATTTCTCAGCTACACCCCGGCGTTGCTGCTCTTCGACCGGTATCACCGGGAAGACACGGTGAATCACGACTTCCGCGCCGCCGCCCAGGAGGAGAACGAACTCTGGAATCTCCAGGGGCGGTTTCACTTTCAAAGGGAAACCGAACCCAACATCGACATCGGCCGCCGCGTCACCGCCACCACGTTCGCGGGCGACCTGGGGGCCGCCTATGCGCTGACGGGGGATCTCACGGGCGGCGTCGAATTGCAGGGGACCCGGGCGTCTTACTCGGGCGGGGTCACGTCGACCGACAGCCGGCTGAGCGGGTTTCTGGCCTACGAAATGGATCCGAAGACGGCCTTTGAGCTCGGGCTCACCGGCGGCTACCTCGATGTGGTCGGAGGCGTTCAGCAGGCCTATGAGCGGCCGCTGTTCGAGGTGCGCTACCGGGCGACGGGAAAATTGACCTTTGCGGGGCGGGTGGGGGAGGAATTGCGCCAGTATTACAGTGACCTCGGGCACCGCACGCAGGTGGTGTTCGCCGCGAGCGGCGACTACGAACCGGTGGAGGGCACCCACCTTACGCTCTCGGGCCAGCGCGACACGGTGGCTTCGGCGGAATATCCGGAGGACAACATCCTGGCGACCACGTATCAGGGCGGTCTCAGGCAACAGATCCTGCAGAGCGTGTATGTGGCGATCGACGGCGGCTATGTCCGCCACCGCTACGAGAACAACCAGCCGGGAACGGCGGCCGCTCGCCGCGACAACTACCAATTCTATCGCCTGTCGATTTCGCGTGATTTCTCCCGGCGCGGAACCGTCGAACTGTCCTATGAGTACCGCAAAGACGACTCCTCGCTCAGCGCCTTTACGTTCAATGAGAACCTGGCCGGCCTGGAGGTGGCGTTTTTCTTCTGACCCGCGCGGGTGGGGGCGGAGGATCAGGTGGGCGGCGCTGCTCGGGGGGGCGTCGCTGCTCCTGGTGTCCTGCTTTCACCATGCGCCCCGGTTGCCGGAACCGGCCGCCGATCCGATGGCCATGCCGGCGGCGCCGGTGGGGAGCGGCAGCGACTACCAGATCTCGCCCACGGACATGCTGGAGATCGTGGTGTTTCAGGAGCCCGATCTGAAATCGGATCTGCGGGTGTCGAACCAGGGAAGCATCGTGTTTCCGCTGATCGGCACGGTGAAGGTCGGAGGCATGACGCCGGATCAGGCGGCCAGCGCCATCGCCCGCCGCCTCAGCCAGGGATACTTGATCAACCCGCAGGTCAGCGTGACGGTGACCGACTTCTCCAAGCGGCGATTCACGGTGCTGGGTGAGGTGCAGCGGCCGGGTTCCTATGACATGCCGGCCCAGGAAGACGTGACCGTCCTGCAGGCGATCGGCATGGCGGGTGGCTATACGCGTCTCGCCAATCCGGACCGGGTGACGCTGATGCGCCGGGTCAACGGGCAGGAGCAGACTTATCACCTGAACGCCAAGCGGATGGCGCGCGGCGACGGCCAATCGTCGTTCCTGGTCGTGCCCGGCGATGTCATCACCGTCGCCCAGCGGATTTTCTAGGAGCGTTTGAAACCGGTCGAAATCCGCGGTTTCGGGTGACGGCGGGCCCGAACTTGTCCCGGCAGCCCACGGGGTTGCAGGCGGGGCGGGCACGCCCGCGAATCGAATCACGTCGGGCCGGCGTCACCGGGGCCGGTGCGGATGCGGCCATCCGGAGATGGATGGGCGCCGGGACGCCCGGCGCGTGGGCGGGATCGGTCGCCCTGCAGCGGTGCGGCCGGACAGCAGATCACGATACAGCTGCAGGACGGATCCGAAGACGGCGCGGAGATCGAACCGGGTCCGGGCGATCCGCCGGTGGTTGACGGCCGAGGCCTTTTGCAGGCGGTCGTGCCAGTCCGCGATGGCGCGCGCAAAGCCGTCAACATCGCCGGGCGCCGCGCTCCACACGTGGGAGAGGGGCTGGGCCAGCAGATCCGTGTTGCCGGGCGCCCGGCTGAGAATCAGCGGCAGATCGCTCGACAACGCCTCCAGCGCCGCGAGGGAGAAGCCTTCGTATCGCGACGGAAGGATGAAGCCGTCGATGACGCGATAGAAATCGGCCGGCGCCGACAGGTAGGTCTGTCTCACCACCCGCGCCCGGACGCCCAACTCATCGAGCAGGGAATCGAGGCAGGGGTCCAATTCGCCCTGGCCGACATGGAAGAGCGTGATCGGCCGGTTGACGGCCGCCCGGGCGAAGGCCCGGTAGAGCGTGACCGGGTCCTTCTGGGCCGACGAGCGACCGAGAAAGCCGAGCACCGGCTGTCCCGCCGGCAGGTTCAGCCTCGCGCGCAGGCGCCGCTTCTGCTCCGCGGAGGCGGGTGAGAACTTCGCCGTGTCGACGCCGTTGGACAGATTGACGACTCGGTCGGAAGGAATCCGCAGGTGCTCGCGGGCGAAGGTGGTCTCGTCCGAGGAGACCACGGCGGTGCAGGCGAGGCGGCCGAGGCCGCCTTCGACGAGGTTGTACAGCCAGTCGAGCCTCCCGGGCTCGGGGCGCATGCCGACGTACGCGTGCGGCGTATAGACCTGCACCGCGCGGACCCCGCCCAGCGACAGGACCCGCGCCAGAAATCCCGCCTTGGAACTGTGGCTGTGGATCACGTCGGGCCGGACGTCGAGGGCGAGCCGGCGCAGCGACCGCCACGCGGACCAGTCGGCGCGCTCCGGCCGGTTGGCCGTGCGCAGATTCACCGTCCGGCCGCCGCGGTCTTCAACCCGCGCGACGAGCCGGAACAGGCATTCGCACGAACGCCGGTCCGAGTACGCGAGGTGCACCTCCACCTCCCGGTCGATGAGGTAATGGCAGAGCGCTTCCACGTAACGGAAGACGCCGTTCACTCCGGGCTCCGACACAATCAGGACTTTCATGCGGGGATTCTCCTTAGGGCGAGGGGCCGCCCTGGGAGGCGACCTCGGCATAGACTTCGAGCAACTCGGCGACGTGGCGCGCGCGGGTCCAGGGCCGGCGCCAGTAGAGTTCGTGAGCATTCCGTCCCAGGCGGGCGGCCGCCGCATCGTCGCGGGCCAAGGCCGTCATCAGCCCCCCCAGCGAGCCGGGCAGGCCGTGGCGGAAATGGAGTCCGTTGAAGTTGTGGACGACCACGTCGGCGGCCGCGCCGCGATCGGAGACGATCGCCGGCACGCCGGTCGCCAGGGCTTCGAGGACGACGAGGCCGAGCGTTTCCTGCCAGAGCGACGGAAACAC
>JBJKRV010000120.1:0-5197 GCA_046704465.1 Opitutaceae bacterium
GAGTCCGAGCAGGGCCCAAAGGCGGAGAGCTTTCATGGCTGGAGGGTGGTGCTGATGAGATTCGCAATTGCGGGCTGACGCCAGCTTGGAATCGGGCGACTCATCCTGCCCGACGAGGCCAGGCCGGGGTGGCGCATCGGTGCCGGCGAGTCGTTGACAACGGGAGGCTCCAGGGCTTAGTCGCGAACATGCCCAGAGGACCATCCCGGTTCGCCCGCTTCTGCGCCCTGGCGGCGGTGGTGGCGGTTTTTTTCGCCCTGTCGGCGGCGCGAATGGATGCTGTGACGCGGGCGACCGGACTCATGTTTGGTCCGTTGGACGGCAGTTCGCCATCGCTGGTGGCGCTTTGCAGCCAGGGGGCGCCCGTGCCGGGCCTGCCGCCTCGCTCCAACCCGTGCCGCTCCAGGGTCCTTGGCGGGCCCGGCCTGGCTATCCCAACCCTTACGGCGCCGGCCATGCGCGCGAACCGGCCGTCGTGCGACGGCACGTCTCGCCGGCCGTCGGCCTGGGTGGGGATGATCGAACTGCGCATATAGGGGAGTTGTCCACGACCCCGCGTCGTGGATGGCAGGCGGGGTGGATCATCGCCGGGCTAATGCGCAGCCGGCCGCGATGATGACCACCCCGGGGGCAAGGGAACCGGTTTGGCTCCCAATGCGCGGGTGTGCCGCTCCCGTGCGGCCAATGGCTCCCTGAAGCCGTGTCGGCACATCCGCAATCGTGAGTGCTGCGCTCAATCTGAAGCACATTTCCCATGCAATCTTCCCGTTCCAACAGCCCCGCATCCAAGGCGGGCAAATCTCATGAGGCGGGCGCCCTCGGCGCCTATGGTGCCATCGTCGGCGCCGTGGCCGGCGGCGGCCTCGGCGTGTTCGTCAGCCACTGGCTGTTCCTGGCGGTCATCGGCGCTTGTATCGGCTGGGTGGCCGGCCTGCTCATCGAGCGCGGCCGGAAATAGGCTGCCGGTCGAATCCCCACCCCGGCGGACGAATCGCCAGTCCGGGGTGGGGGAACGACGGCCCCGGATGCGGGAGCGAACCCCGTGTGGATCAGTGCGCCGTCCACCACTGTTTCACGGTATCGACGGCGTGGTGGAAGACGCCGGGCAGAGCCTGCAACGCCTCGTGCGCCTGGGGTACGTGCCGGTCCACGAACCAGAGCAGTACGATGAGGCAACCGAGGCCAAAGATCGTGTCGCCGAACCAGAAGATGGGCGGGGCGTAAACCAAGCCGCGGCGGTCGTGCCAGTAGAAGGCGTGGCGCAGCACCTTGAGCGGCCAGGCCACGAGGCTGATGAGCACGAGCAGGAGAATCAACGCGACCCAGAGCGGCATGCCGGCCGGCGGCGCCAGGCCGAAGACCGTGTGCGTGGCGAGCAGCGAGATGACCGCAAAGAAGGCCGCCAGTGCGAGCGCGGCGCGCAGGAGCGCCAGCACCGGAAGCACGATCAGCACCAGGAATGACGGCGGCGGGCCCGGGGGACAGGAGGGCGGCGACCACTTCGTCTGCCAATGCCGCCGCCAGCGGTACGCGTTTTCCTTCATTTCATGCTCAAGCCGGCGGCTCCACGCGTGCATATCCCGCTTGAACCGCCGGCGCCACTCACGGTGGGCGCGGCGGTCCCGCCAGGTCCTCATACCCTCGTAGTAGCCTTCCTTGGCCCGCCGGATGAACTCCTGCGCGGTGGACGGCGCGCCGTACGCTGCCGCCTCCTCGGCCGCGGATTGCGGCGAAGGGAGGATGAACATCAGGACGATGTAAACCAGCAGCCCGAAGCCCCAGAAGACGGTGAACAAGACGAACAGGACGCGCACGATCGTCGGATCGATGCTGAAGTAGGCCGCGATCCCGTTGCACACGCCGGCAAACATCGCGCCGTCGTGGATCTTGTACAGGCGGCGGACCCGGGGCGGGGTATCGGCATCTGACGCCGGACCGGCGGCCGCTGACGAAGCGCGGCCGGTGGACGATTCCTCGCCCTCAGCGGTCGCGTCCTCGACCGGCCCCATTTCGGCGATGATCTGCTGGACCTCCTGGGTCACCACGACGTTCTTGTAGGCGCCGAGAACGGCGCGGCATTTGTCGGCGATCGCCTGCTCGATATCGGCGATGATCTCATCCTTGTCCGGGTTGCCCTCGAGGCGGCGGGCGGCTCCGTCGAGATAGGCGCGCAGGGCGTCGTAGCCGGCTTCCTCGAGTTGGAAGGCGGTGCCGCAAAGGTGAATGGTGACGACTTTGTTCATGACGGTATCCGGGGTAGGGGGCTCAAGGGGCGGACGACCGGCCGAGTCCCTTCACGGTCTCGCTGATCTTCTGCCAATACTCGGTGGTCTCGCGCAGTTGTTCGCGGCCCTTGGCGGTGAGCTGGTAATATTTCCGCGGCGGGCCGGCGTCGGACTCCTTCCACTCGTAGTCGAGCAGCTTGTCGCGCCGCATCCTGCTCAGCAGCGGATAGAGGGTGCCCTCCTGCGTGGCGAACTCGGTCTCGCGCAGCTGACGGAGGATGTCGGCGACGTAGACCTTGTCGGCGGCGATGATCTTGAGCAGGAGGAACTCAAGGAGCCCCTTGCGGATCGGGTTGAACTTTTCGTTGACGCCCATCGCGGAGAAAAACCAAGGTACCTTGTAATAAAAAGGTAGCTGGCGATGATATGCAAGAGGAAAATCTTCAGACGAAAATCAGGGTGGGGACGGCAGGGACGAGGCGACCCGTGACGACCGGTTGATCCGAGTCCGGGTGCGAGAACCGCCCTCGCCTCAACCTGGCGGTGTCCGCTGCCCGCCCGTTTCCCGGTTAAGCCGCAGCAGTTCGTCCAGCTCGCGCAGGCCGCCGGCCGATCCGATCTCGTAGAACCGCTGTTTCACCTCGTAGCCGGCGAGTTCACCCCGTGCCACCAGGCGTCCGTAGACGTCGGCCAGATCCACCACCGCGTCCCGCGGCCATCCCGCGAGGGCGTCGGTGCGCAGCAGGCCGAGTCCGTAGTCGATGTGCTGCATCTGCGGCACCTTGTTTCGCTTGTCGTAGACCTTGATGCGTCCGTCGGCGAACCAGACATTGCTCGCGTCGTAACGTTCGCGGTTTTCGTAGACGGTCATCAGGCCCTGCCGGCCGGACGCCAGGAACGCGCGGCCGACGTCCCGGTAGTCGATCGGGAGATAGGAATCGCCGTAGAGGACATAGAAGGCGTCGCCGAGGAGCGGCAGGGCTCGGATCAGCGCGCCGCCGGTGCCGAGCAGCTTCGGGCCGTCAAAGGAGTAGTCGATCCGCACCCCCCAGGCGGCGCCGTCACCGTAACGCTCGACGATCATCTCGCCGAGATAGCCGACGCAGAGCACCAGCCGCGTGAGGCCGTTTTCCTTCAGCAGGCGGAGCTGGTGCGAGAAGAACGGCTCGCCGGCCACCTCGAGGAGCAGCTTGGGCACCTTCTCGGTCAGCGGCCGCAGCCGGGTCGCGAGGCCTCCGGCCAGGATGGCCACCGGGATATTCTCAAGAGTCATCGGGACGCAGGTGCCAGGGTGTCTTTTGCGCCCGTCGTCGTCAGTTCTGCGCCACGACCTTGGTGCCCTCGAAATCGAAGCGGAAGCGCACTTCCTGCAGGCCCTGCTGGCGCATGGCGTGGCGCAGCTTGGTCTTGTCGTGGGCGTAGAACATCAGGAAGCCGCCGCCGCCGGCACCGATCAATTTTCCGCCGAGCGCGCCGTTGCGCATCGCCTCGTCGTACCAGGTGTTGATGTGCGCATTGCTCATGCCGGAGGAGCGGGCCTTCTTGCGCTGCCAGTGGACGTCCATCAGCCGCGCGAACTCCTCGAGGTTGCCCGATTCGAGCGCCGCCAGCGACTGGACGCCCAGGTCCTTGGTGAAATGCAGATTCTCCAGCATTGCCCGGTCGTTCTGTTTGGAGCGGTCGTTCTGGTCCTTGAGGATCGACGAGGCCGATCGGGAGTAGCCGGTGAAGAACAGCAACAGGTTGTCCTCCAGGTTGAACAGCGTCTCCTCGGCCAGCCGCACCGGCCGGAACTCCACGCGGCCGTCGCGATGAAAAGTGAAGGCAGTGATGCCGCCGATCGCGGCAATGTATTGGTCCTGCTTGCCAATGGGCTCGCCCAGGCGGTTGATCTCAATTTCGCAAGCCTGCTCGGCCAGCTCCGCGGGCGAGAGGAGGTTCTTTTTGAAGGCATGCAGGGCCTTGAGCAGCGCCGTGGTGAAGCTGCCCGACGAGCCGAGCCCGGTGCCGCCGGGGATGTCGGCCATCGAGGTCAGCTCGATGTGCGGGTCGGTGACGCCGACCAGCTTCAGCGCCTCGCGCACGATCGGATGCTCGATGTGGTCCACGGTCTGGGCCCGCTCGAGCTTCGAGTATTTGACGATGATCTCCTCCTGGAAGGTGCGGTGGTGCGTGATGTAGATGTACTTGTCGACCGCCGCGGCCACGAGAAAGCCGCCGAATTCCCGGTAATAGGACGGCAGGTCGGTGCCGCCGCCGCCGAGGGACACGCGCAGGGGGGAACGGGTGATGATCATGGGAGTGAAGGGGAGAGGGGAGGCCCGGGGCGGGTCATGGCAGGCAAAGAAGGTCCTGCCCAGACTTTTATGGACAACCGTCCACACGCAATCCGCCATCGGGTGCCGGCCCGTGGGATCATTTTTTCGGATAGCCGGATTGGCGGTAGATTTTCTCCACGATTTCCAGCGTGCGGATGCCCTCGGTCAGGCCGGGGACGGGCTCGCGGTGGAGGCGGATGTCCTCGACAAAGGCGGCGGTTTCCAGCGCCCAGGATCCGTCGCCGCCCGGGTACTCGGTGACCGTGGTTTCGGGCGGTCCCATCTGCGGTAGCATGCGGTAGAAGGTCAGGCGTTCGGGCCCGTAGCTCCGGCCGAGGCCGTCGATGGCGATCTTCGCGTCCCGTCCGTAGATCTCGAGTGAGAACAGGTTCTTCCACTCGGTGCAGCTCGCGTGCAGCCAGGCCGTCTGCCCGGCGGCCGTGCGCAGTGAGAGAAAGGCGTTGTCGTCGACCGGCATGTCCCAGAAGAAGGTGGCGCAGTGGCCGTCGACCGTCGTGAATTCGCCGAGAAACCAGCCGGCGAGGTCGATCAGATGCACGCCCTGGTCAATCAGTTCGCCGCCGCCGGATTGCGTCGGATCGGCGCGCCATTCGCGGTCGTAGCCCACGCGTCCGCCATGGCCGTAGCGTGCCC
>JBJKRV010000121.1:0-5041 GCA_046704465.1 Opitutaceae bacterium
GGCCTTCTCCTCCGCGCGACGCCGGTCCTCCTCCAGTCGCGCATCGACCTCCGCCGCCTCGGTCGGGTGGATCTTTTGAAAATGGCCGTTCGGTTTCGCCAGCTGATCCTTGGTCAGCAGCAATCCGCTGAACCGGTCGCTGGCCGCGATCTCGAAGTCCTGGTCCATCTTGATGGCGTCGAACGGGCAGACCTCGACGCAGATCTGGCAGCTCATGCACACCGAGATGTCGAGGTCGAAGACACGCGGGTGCTTGCGCGGCTTTCCCCGCTCGTCGACGTCGGGCACGATGTAGATGCACTGCGGCGGGCATTCCTTTTCGCAGATGCGGCACGCGACGCACCGCAGCGTGCCCATCGGATCGTCCTCCCCGTCATAGACCAGGAACGGGAAGTTGCGGTAGTTCTCCGTCACCGGCGCCTTTTCCTCCGGATACTGCACGGTCACGAACCGCCGCGGATCGCGGAAGCTGCCGACGAAGTTCTTCGCGGTGGTGGCGAGACCCTGGAGGATGCCGGTGCCGAGCATGGGGAATTGATGGTGAAGGCGAGAGTGAGGGCGGGCGTTCAGCGGTCCACCTCCCCGAGCACGATGTCGACGCTGCCCAGGATGATGACGGCGTCGGCCACGGTGTGGCCGAGACAGAGGTCCTCCAGCACGGTGAGATTGATGAGCGAGGGCGGCCGGACCCGGTAGCGATGGGGGGTGGGCGTGCCGTCGCTGATGAGATAAAAACCGATCTCGCCCTTGGGCCCCTCGATCCGGCCGTAGGCCTCGCCGGGCTTCGGCCGGAAGCCGCGCAGCTTCGCCTTCGGGTCCATGATCGGCCCGGCGGGCAGCCCCCGCAGCGCCTGGTCGAGGATGCGCACCGATTCGCGCATCTCGAGCACGCGAATCATGTACCGGTCGTAGGTGTCGCCGTGTTCACCGTAGGGCACCCGGAATTCGAAACGCGGGTATACCCCGTAGCCGTCGACCTTCCGCAGGTCGTAAGGCACCCCGGACGCCCGCAGCATGGGCCCGGTGATGCCGGCGTTCACCGCCAGGTCGCGGGAAAGGCGGCCGACACCCTGCATGCGGGCCATGATGATCTCATTGCCGGTGATCAGGTTTTCGTATTCGTCGAGAAACCGGGGGAATTCGGCGGCCACGCGGCCGGCCGCCGTCAGCCAGGCCGGTGAAGGGTCCACCCGGCACCCGCCGAACCGCTGGTAGTTGCACATCATGCGCGAACCGCTCAGGGACTCGAACAGGTCCAGGATCTTCTCGCGCTCGCGAAACGCGTACATCAGCGGCGTGCCGGTGGCGCCGCAGTCCTGCAGGAGAAAACCGGCCAGGCACACGTGGTTGAGCAGGCGCGTCAGTTCGGCGAGGATGACGCGCACGTACTCCGCCCGCTCGGGCACCGCCAGGCCGGCCAGCTTCTCGACCGCGAGGGCGTAGGCCCAGTTGTTGGTCATCGAGCAGAAATAGTCCAGACGGTCGGTGTACGGCATCGACGAGAGGTAGGTGATGCCCTCCGCGAGTTTCTCGTGATTGCGGTGAAGATAGCCAAAGACCGGCTTGAGGCGGACAATGGTCTCGCCGTCGAGGGTCACCTGCATCCGGAACACGCCGTGGGTCGACGGGTGGTGGGGGCCCATCGACACCTCCAGGAGGTCGCCGTGGAACTCGTCGTGGACGGGGCGAACGTGAGCGCCGCCGATTGCCGACTGATCCGCAACGACCGGATGCATCTGAAGCTCGTCGTTCATATTACGGTACTCAGCAGTCGGACTTCGGCACTGTTGGCGCCGGGAAGTGCCGCTTTGCCCGCTCCAGCACGGCGTCGTGGGCCGTGGGCTCCCATTCGTAATCATCCGGCTCGACGTAGTCCTTGCGCATCGGGTGATCCTTGAATCCCTCCCACATGAGCAGCCGGCGCAGGTCGGGGTGGCCGTCAAAGACAATGCCGAACAGGTCGAAAACCTCGCGCTCCTGGAACTCGCACGACCGCCACACGGGCGTGAGCGACGGCAGATGGACCTGATCGGTGCGGTTGACGGTGCGCAGACGGATGACGACGGGACCGTGACGGTGGGTCATCGAATAGAGGTGGTATACCGCCTCAAGAAAACCGGGCTCGACGCGTTTGACCTTCTGCTCGACCACCCGGTCGCCCGAGCCATCCGGCGCCGACACGGTGGTTTTGACGGTCTCCTGCGTTTCGCGGTCCGGCCAGTCCACCCCGGTGGCATTCGAGCAATAGTCCAGACGCAAGGCGGGGTCATCGCGCAGAAAGCCAGCCATTTCGCGGGCCTGCGCCGACCCCAGCCGGAGCGACGCCTGGGCGCCCGGCGCCGGATTGGGCACGACGTCGACCTCCGCCCCCGGGAAGCAGGCGAGCAGGCGGTCGCGGATCTGTTCGATGGTCTCCATCTCAGGCCGCAGGATGGACGGGGCTCGTCGGGTGGATTGCGGTCATGGCTTTTCCGCGCGCGTCACCGCCGGCGGTTGCCAGATTTGCGGATTTTGGGAAGGCTCGAGATCGTGAGCGCCGAAGGCCGGCACCGGGTATTCGCCCGGCGCATCGGCGCGCAGGAAGCGCGGGGGCTCGGCTCCGGCGGCGTGCTGGCGCCGGATCTTCTCCTGCAGTTCGATCAGGCCATGCAGCAACGCTTCGGGCCGCGGCGGGCAGCCGGGAATGTAGATGTCGACCGGAATATAGCGATCGATGCCCTTGAGCACGTTATAGCCCTGCTTGAACGGACCACCGGAGATCGCGCAGGCGCCCATGGCGATGCAGTATTTCGGCTCCGGCATCTGGTTCCAGAGGCGCACGACCTGCGGGGCCATCTTCTTGGTGACGGTGCCCGACACGATCAGCAGGTCGGCCTGACGCGGCGACGGGCGGAAGACCTCCGAACCAAACCTCGCGATGTCGAATCGCGCCATGCTGGACGCGATCATTTCGATGGCACAGCACGCGAGGCCGAACTGCAAGGGCCAGACGGAATGGCTGCGTCCCCAGCCGGCGAGTTCCTCCAGACTCGTCAGCAGAATGCCGTGGCGGCGCAGTTCGTCTCGTTCCGCGGGAGCGATGCTCATCGGTTCAACGCCATTCGAGATGTCCGCGCTGCCAGGCCCAGACCAGGCCCTCGGCCAACAGCAGGACGAACGCCAGCATGACCGCCAGCGCCCCGGCGGACAGGCCGGTGAACGCGACGGCGAACGGCAGCAGGAATAGCACCTCGACGTCAAAAATCAGAAAGAGGATGGCGTAGAGATAATAATGCGCCTTGAACTGGATCCACGAGTCGCCCGTGGGCTCGATGCCGCACTCGTAGGCGGCATTCTTTTGCGGCCCGGGTTTGGGTGGTTGCGCCACCCGGGCCCACCACCGGGCCAATCCGAGCAGAAAAAGGGGCAGGGCGATCGCCAGCACAAGGAACAGTGCCAGGAAGGCGTAGGGATGCGGATTCATGGTCGTGACACTCCGGTCCGACCGGGCGGCCTTCCTGGCATCCAAGATGATGGTTTTGGCGGCATAAATCCCAATCAATCCCGGCGGCGTCTGGAAGCCGGGCCATCCATATCAATGATGCATAAGTGCCTTCTGGCAAAGGCCGGCGTCGGTTTTTTCCCGCCGGCATTGCCGGCGCAACCACGCGGCGCCAAGGCCCGCTGACGCAATCCGGCTCCTGCCGCGCTGGAGAGGCCCGCTTTGCGGACCGCCGGTGGTGATCCGGCCTGATTCGGGTGTCAGCCCCGGGTGAGATACCCGGTCACGCCCCGTTCATGATCAAGTCCGGGTCGGACGCTCCCGCGAAATCACGTCGCGCAGGCAGCTCAACAAAGTGGTCATCGAGTACGGCTTCGTCAGCTGCATGTCCGTCGCCTCGTCACCCGTGCGCGGCGCTTCATCCGAGCCGCTGACGGTAATGACGCGCAAGCCGGGCTCGAGAGCTCGCAGCTCCTTGATCGTCGCCCGCCCGTCCATCACCGGCATGTTCAGGTCGACCATGGCGACGGCAATCTTGCTCCGGTGCTCGGCAAAAACCCGCAAAGCCTCCTCGCCATCCGACGCCATGTGCACGACATAGCCGAAATCTTCCAGAAGACGCCGGCTGACCTCCCGGAAAAACTCCTCGTCATCGACCACCAGGATGTGCTCGCCGGTGCCGCGGGCGTTTTCGCCGGCCGGGACCTCGTGCGCCTCCTCCACGTCCGTTTCCTGCACGGGAAAATAGAGGCGAAAGGTCGTGCCCCGACCGACCTGCGTGTCCAGGGTGTAGAATCCGCCGGCCGTCCTCAGCACCGAGCGGACCGTGGAAAGACCCAAGCCCGTGCCCTCCCCCACCGGTTTGGTGGTGAAGTACGGCTCGAAGTTATGCTCACGGATTTCAGCAGGAATGCCCGCGCCCGTGTCGGAGACCTCCAGCACCACGTAGTCACCCGGCACGGCCCCGGGTAGCGCGGCGGCGTCCGGCCCGGCGAGCGTGGAGTTGCCGGCGGTGATGGTGAGTTCTCCGCCGGCGGGCATCGCGTCGCGGGCGTTGACGCTGAGATTGAGCAGCACCTGGTAGATCTGGGTCGGGTTGGCCTGCAACCGGCGCAGGTCGGCCGCGACCTCCGTGCGCACGCGGATGTTCTTTGCAAACGTGCGACCGACGAACCGCGCCACCTCCTTGACCAGGCTGGACACATCCACACTCTCGCGGCGCCCGTCGAGGCCGCGCGAGAAGGACAGCATCTGGCACACCAGGCTGGCGCCCCGGCTGGCGCTCGTCGAAACCACCTCGAGCAACGCACGGTTTTCGTCCGAGCCCGCACGCAGCTTCAGCAGGTCGATCGACATGACGATCGGGGCCAGAACGTTGTTGAGATCGTGCGCAATGCCGCTCGCCAGCATGCCGATGCTTCCCACGCGCTGCGCATGCAGGAATTGATGCTCCAGGCGCTTCTGTTCGGTGATGTCCCGTCCGACCACCAGAATCCCGGCGGCGGCGGTCCCGCGCGTGTGGGGGTGGGGCCAGATTCCGAATGTCCCCACGCGCCACAT
>JBJKRV010000122.1:0-2608 GCA_046704465.1 Opitutaceae bacterium
GGCCTCCAGCGCGAGATCCGTGGCCATCCTTCAGGTCCACCCGCGCGGGGCATCCCTCCGGCGCGACGACCTCGCGGCCGAGGACCCGCTCGAGATCCAGCTGGCGTACACCCGCGGCGGCCTGCCGGTGGTCCGCAGTGTCTCGGTCACCATGCGCACGCCGGGACACGACGCGGAACTGGCGGTGGGTTTCCTGTTTGCCGAGGGCATCGTCACCGACGCGGGGCAAATCCGGGAGATCGCCCACGGGAGCCCGCCGCAGCGCGGTGCCACCGCGGTCGGTCAGCGCCTGCGCGTGACCTTGCACGACGGCGTCCGGGTCGATCTGCGCCCGCTGGCGCGTAACTTTGCCGTTACGTCCAGTTGCGGGGTGTGCGGCAAGACCTCGCTCGACAGCCTGCGCGACACAGCGCGGGCCATCCTTCCAGCGGGCTCTCCCCTGATCGCCGCGGAGGTCATCCGGCGACTGCCGGACGCCCTGCGCGCCGCCCAGGCGGGTTTCGAACGGACCGGCGGCCTCCACGCCGCCGCCCTGTTCTCCCCCGAGGGGAACCTGCTCGCCGTGCGCGAGGATGTGGGCCGTCACAACGCCGTCGACAAGCTCATCGGCGCGCAGGTCCTCGCCGGCCGACTTCCGCTCCATCATTGCGGGCTGCTCGTCAGTGGACGCGCCAGTTTTGAACTGATGCAGAAGGCCCTCGCGGCCGGCCTGCCCGTGCTCGCCGCCGTCGGTGCGCCATCCAGCCTCGCCGTCGAACTCGCGCGCCGTTCCGGCGCGACGTTGCTCGGCTTCGTGCGGGACCGGCGATTCAACGTCTATTCGGGCGCCAGCCGTCTCCTCGGCGTCACTCCGGCCGCGACGCCGGTTCCGGCGGCCGCCCGCTGACCGTCATGAATCCCTCGCGCGAATCCTCCTCGCAGGCCGAAGCGCCCTCCGCCCTGGCTCCGGTCGAGACTGACGGCACCCGGCTGGAACCCTTGCCCCGCGCCGCGGCGGGATTCAAGGCCGTGGCCGAATCGCTGGCGTTTACCAGCCGCGAGGCGGGCTTGGGACGCGCACTGCGGCTCCTCACCCGGATCAATCAAAAGACCGGCTTCGACTGCCAGAGCTGCGCCTGGCCGAGTCCCGACGACGACCGGCACATCGCGGAATTCTGCGAGAACGGGGCCAAGGCCCTGGCCGAGGAAACCACCACCGCGCGCATCACCGAGGACTTCTTCCGTGAGCACAGTGTGACGGCGCTGGCGGAGCGGTCGGACCTCTGGCTCGGCCGCCAGGGGCGTCTCACCCGCCCGATGGTCCTGCGGCCCGGAGCCACCCACTACGCCCCGATCGAGTGGGACGAGGCCTTCGCGCTGATCGCGGACGAACTGCGCGCCCTGCCCTCGCCGGATGGGGCCGTCTTCTACACTTCGGGGCGCACCAGCAACGAGGCCGCCTTCCTCTACCAGCTCTTTGCGCGCGCCTTCGGCACCAACAATCTGCCCGATTGCTCCAACCTCTGCCACGAGTCGAGCGGCGCCGCGCTGGGCGCCACGATCGGCCACGGCAAGGGCTGCGTCACGCTCGCCGACTTCGAGAAGGCCGACGCCATCTTCCTGCTGGGCCAGAACCCCGGGACCAACCACCCGCGGATGCTCCTGACCCTGCAGGCGGCCAAACGGCGCGGCGCCCGGATCGTCAGCCTCAATCCCCTGCCCGAGGTTGGCACCGCCCGATTCCGCAATCCGCAGGACCTCAAGAATCCCCTGCGCGCGCCCGCCGTCCTGTTCGGCGGCGGCACCGCGCTGTGCGACCTGCATCTGCCGGTCCGCATCAACGGCGACATGGCGGCGATGCGCGGCATCATGAAGGAACTCCTCGCTGCGGAGGAGCGAACGCCCGGAACGGTCTTCGACCACGCCTTCATCCGGCAGTACACCACCGGCTTCGAGGCCTGCCTCGAACAGTTGCGGGCCACGGCTTGGGAGGAGATCCTGACCGTCAGCGGCCTCACCCGTGAGCAGATCCGGGCCGCCGCCGACATCGCCCTGGGCGCGCGCGCCATCATCGCCTGCTGGGCGATGGGCCTCACCCAGCATCGCGAGGCGGTGGCCACGATCCAGGAGGTCGTGAATTTCCTCCTGCTGCGGGGCAATATCGGCCGGCCCGGCGCCGGGCCGTGTCCGGTGCGCGGGCACAGCAATGTGCAGGGCGACCGCACCATGGGAATCTGGGAGCGGCCCGCACCCCGCTTCCTCGACGCACTCGCCCGGGAGTTCAACTTCGCGCCCCCGCGGACTCACGGCTTCGATGTCGTCCAAGCCATCAAGGCGATGCACGACGGCCGCGCCACGGTCTTCTTCGCCATGGGCGGCAATTTCCTCCCGGCCACGCCCGACACCGACTACACCGCCGCTGCCCTGCGCCGCTGCCGGCTGACCGCCCACGTCTCCACCAAGCTCAACCGCTCCCACCTCGTCACCGGCCACACCGGGCTCATCCTCCCCTGCCTGGGCCGCAGCGAGAGCGACCGTCAGGCGAACGGCGAACAGTTCGTCACCGTCGAGGATTCGATGGGCATCATCAATCCGTCGCGCGGCATCCTCGAGCCGGCGTCGCCATGGC
>JBJKRV010000123.1:0-3455 GCA_046704465.1 Opitutaceae bacterium
GAGCACCAGCTCGCGCAGCGCCTGCCAGCGTTCCGGCTTGGTGCCGGGCGGCAGGACGACCTCCGGGACAGGCGGGGAAGCCGGCGCCGGCCTCGTCTCCGTGGCGGGACCACTGACCACGGACTCCGGACCACGGACTTCTGTCCTTGTTCCTTGGTCCTTGGTCCTTGGGTCACCGGGCTCTGATGGTCGACCACCGGCCTCTGACCTCGGCCCTCCGGCCTCTTGCTCGCCGGCCCCGGACCGCCGCGCCGCCACCAACCGGCGCAGGGCCGCCAGGCTCTCGTCAGACACCGTCACCGACGCCACGCCTTCGGCTTTCAGGCGCTTGAGTTCGTCGGTCAGGGCCAGCAGGACGGATCGCATGGTTTCGCGGTGATCACAAACCGTCGGCCGGCGCAGGGCGAGCCGGTTCTCACCGTTGCACGGTTGTGTGCTTGTGCGGCTAACTTCCTAAAGGTGAGGCGCGCCGGCAGGCGGACTCGGCGGCGTGGGCGGGCGCTGGCCCGGCGTTGCCTCCGGCGGGTTAGGCGTCCTTTGCCTTCAGCTGCTGCAAGACCATAATCCATAAAACGGTCAAGCCGCCCACAACCTGAAAAGCGTCTCCCAGATTAAACACGGGCCAGCGAAACGCCTGGATTCCAATGTCTATGAAGTCAGTAACCCTCCGGTCAAAAAGCCGGTCAACGAGGTTGCCGCATGAACCACCGATCATAGCCAAGAGGCAAATCCTCGAAAGCAGCTGATGCCGCGCACCCAGAATAAATCTCTCCACATTCAACACGCAGGCAAAAAGCGTAAAAATGAAAATCACTTTCACCAGTGAGATCGCCAAAAATGGCGCACCCGCGCTAAAAAGCCCGAACGTCGTCCCGTAATTGTGGACAAACGTGAACTCAATATAATGTCCAACTATTTGGAGAGACTTTCCTTCCGCCAGCTTGGCTTCAACGATGCGCTTGGACAAAAGGTCAATAAAGAAGACGAGGAGCGGCGTGACTACATACACCAAAGCCTTCAGTTTGGAATGCTCGCGGTTCATGCCATTCGCCTAACGACAGAGGTGAGCGACCGCCGCCGAGGGGAACGGTAAAGCGCACGAGGTACATCCGAATTGCCGGCCGGCGTCGAACGGAGAAGCGGGGCGGCGGTTTGTCCCCACCGCCTTGTTGGACGCCCTTTCCATCATTAGGGGAGCAGCTTGTGAGTGTTTATCACCACCAGCATGCAAACAGCGCTGCCGAATATCCAGCCGTTAAGAGCGATGAAACCAAATTTCAGCTTGCGGCTGCCCCTCCAAACCAGCGCCAGCAGGATTGAGCAAACGACGATCGCGACAGTATATTTTCCAGATCCCAGCGATGCGGATATTCCGGCTTCGTCCTGCGCCGCAAATCCCCCGAGGGTTAATGCGAACAAACGCGAAAAGAAGGGGAAGAACAGGAAGGGAAAAGCAAAGACTGTCCTGCGCTTTTCAACGATGATTAGGGCAATCGAGGCCATCAGGAGCGAAAAAACGGGGCCGCCGATTCCGACGGCCGGCGAGTGCCATTGCTGATGATAGCCGCCACTGGTCGGCCAAGTGCCGTCCAGGCTCATGCTCATCTGATTGCCAAGGATTGTCCCCACGAGCCAGTGGCCGAACTCGTGAAACAGGTTGTGAGCATAGGCCGCAACGAGGAGCAGGAGCGCAAGCAGTGCAATGCGCTTTCGATCCGTCTTTGTCGCGGAAGAAGCATCCGTGTGCATGACTAGCTCATCCTCTGTCGAAGGACTTTCTTTTGACGTGTCCAACAGTGTTATTGGCATCAACTCAGTTGAGCTTCGCCAGGCGGGGCAGCCGGGGTCACGGCCTGGTATTCAGCCAAGCAAGCCGTTCTTGAGCAATAATTGAATTTACTGAGATGAGCTTTGCCCGGGTATGGCCGAGTCCGGCAAAAGCTCAACCGGGTCTACTGCCGCTCAGCGGTCCCGGCTGCCGCCGCCTGTCCCGCGTAGACCGGCATGAACTGCCCGGCGCTGAGCAGGGCCAGGACGAACACCGCCAGCTTGCTCGCCGGCATGTCGGAGGGATAGAGGAAAATGCCGTAGAATCCCACGGTCTCGCTCAAGGCCAGGCCGACAATCATCCAGGCCAGCACGGCACGCCAACTCCGAATCCGCGGAATAACCAGCCACCGCACGACCGCGGCGCCCAGCAGGAAAACGAACGTCACCCAGGTGATCGGCAGCGCCAGCGCCGACCGGGCGTCAGCCCCGTGGCGCCAGCCGTGGCCGAACTGGAACTGGTACATCACCATGGACGCAGTGATGCCGAGCCAGATCATCCACAGAACCATCTTCCGCGCCTCGGCCGGGTTCGAAGGGTTCGAGTTCATGGGAACGTCTTCTACCAAATGAGCCCGGTGGCGAACAGGTCAACGATCTAGCTCAACGAGCGGCTCCTGATCCGGCTTGGGTGCATGGTTGCCGCTGGTGGCATCGCGACGGTACCGCGACCCTCCCGGAGGCCGCCCATCTCCCCTTTCGCCGATTCGGTCGTCCGGGCGGTACTCGCCTATCCTCCAGTCGCGTCGGTGGTCTTGTGGTCCGTGGTCTCGTGGTCCGCCGACCTCCGGCACTCCCCGCTCTCTGCGCTCTTCCTGCCTCTGTGGTGCTCATCTGCGAAATCGCTGATCGAGACCTTTCCGCGCCCGGCCGGACCTCATCACCATCGCGCCGTCAAGGGGCCGCAGGCGCCAGCCGCTTCTCCATGTAGATGACGGTGGGATCGGGATTGTAACGGTAGGCCTCAATCTCGGTGAATCCCAACTTCCGGTAGAGCGCCACCGCCCGATCGAGGCGGGAGATGGTGACCAGGCGCATCGCTTCGTAGCCCAACCCGGAGGCGGCCTCGAGCAGTCGTACGGTGAGCAGCCTTCCGATGCCCCGGCCTTGATACGCCGGCAGCACGTACATGCGTTTCATCTCGGCGATGTTGCCTCCGAGATCGCGCAGACCGGCACACCCCACAAAGGCATTGCCGACCTTGGCGAGCAGGAGCGACCCGCGCGGCGGTCCGTACATGACGGCAAGCTCATTCAGCTCGGCGGCGAATCCCTGAAACTCCAGATCCATCCCCAGGAACGCCTGGTACTGCTCGAACAGGCGCCGGGCCGCGCGGTACTCTGCGGCCGTCGCGGCCGACACGATCAGCGGCGATTCCATGCTGAGAACTCCACGATCAGCCGCGCCGAACACGCGGAATCGATGCCCAATGGGGACTTGATCGAGGCGTTCCGCTGCAGGAGGCGGCTCGGTGCCCTCATCCAGCCTGAGCTTGCCAGTTCAATCATGTGGTCCCGTGAGCTTTGAAAGTCTTTCGCGTCCCAACGCGCCGGAATCTTCCCCAGCCACTCGCCGCCCGAGTCCTTGCTGGCCGGGTATGGCCTGATGCGCCGGAGTGTGATCATCGC
>JBJKRV010000124.1:0-3535 GCA_046704465.1 Opitutaceae bacterium
GTGAGCAACCAGCCCTCGAAACCATCGCCGGACCCCTATGACCGGCCGCCCCCGTGGTGGCAGCGTCATGCGGACTGGGTCTGGGCGGTCAGCGTGGGGGCGCTCACCGCGGTGCTGACGGTGATCATGTTCCCGTCGTTCCCTCCGTACCACGGGGTGCCGGAGGTCGCCTACGGGTTCGCGGTGCCGGCGATCTATTGGGCCTACCGCCGGCCCGGCTTCCGCCTGTACGCCGGCACCCTGTTCGTGGCGCAGACCGTGGCGTGGGTGACCCTGTTGTGGTGGCTGCACTACGTCACCTGGGTCGGCCTGTTCCTGCTCGGCCCGTTTGTCGGGGTCCTGGTCGGTGTGTGGTACCTGGCGGTATGGTGGGCGGTGCCGCGCCTCGAGGGCCGGGCGGCAGTGCTGCGCATTGTCGGCTTGTTCGGCCTGGCGGGCGCGTGGGTCCTGCTCGAATGGCTGCGCACCTGGTTTCTCACGGGCTTCCCCTGGTTGCCGCTGGCCGCGAGCCAGTGGCAGCGGACCGCGCTGCTGCAGATCGCGGCCTTCACGGGCGCCTACGGCGTCTCCTTCATCCTGATCTTCTTCAACCTCGGCTTTGCCGCCTCGGGCTGGAAACTCTTCACCAGCGAGCAGCGGGGATTGTTGCGCCGCAGTCCGGAATTCAGCGTTGCCCTGCTGGTGCTCGCCTTCGGCACCATGCTGCCGATGACCGAGGCCTTCAACCGGGGGCGGTTCGAGCGCCCGCTGGCAAAGGTGGCGTTTGTCCAGCCCGACATTCCCCAGGCGGTCAAGTGGGATCCGACCCAGGCACCGGCCATCTTTTCGACGCTGGCCCGGGCCACGATGGTGGCGGCGGTCAGCCGGCCCGACCTGATGCTCTGGCCGGAGGCCACCACGCCGCTGGCCGTGCGGGGCGATCCCGAGGCCCAGCATTGGATCGATGCGCTGGACGCCCGGGCCGGCTGCCCGCTGGTGCTGGGGTCGATCGCCATCGAGAACCGGGGCCGGCCCAACGAGACCTGGTACAACGGAATGTTCGTGGTCACACCGGATCTGGGCCTGCAGCTGCCCTATTACGCCAAACGCCACCTGGTCCCGTTCGGCGAATACATCCCGTTGCGCCCGCTCCTGGGCTGGTTGAGCAAGGTGGTGCCGATCGGCGGGGACTTCAGCCGCGGAGCCTGGCCGGGGCCGCTGGTCGTGCCGGTGGGAAACAGGACCTTCCGGGTGGGGCCGCTCATCTGCTTTGAGGACATCTTTCCCTCGCTCGCGCGGGCCGACGTGCGGGCCGGGGCGGATTTTCTCTTCGTGGCCACGAACAACGGATGGTACGGCGAGGGTGCCGCCGCCTATCAGGACGCGGCGCAGGCGGTCTTGCGCGCCGTGGAGACCCGGCGCCCGCTGCTGTGCTGCGGCAACGACGGGTGGAGCGGCTGGATCGACGAATTCGGGGTCATTCGCGGCGTGCTCACCAATTCCGATGGCACGATCTATTTTCGCGGGGTGCGCACGCTGGCGGTGAAGCGCGATGCGCGCTGGATCGGGCGCCAAAGCTTCTTTGTCGCGCACGGCAACTGGTTTGTGACGGTCTGCGCCGGGCTGGTGGCCGCCGCCTTGCTGGTGCTGGGTACCGGCCGCCCGCGGCAACTCGCGGCCGGGACCGGATGAGCGCGGGCAGGCGTCTCCGCGCTCCGTTTCGGCTTCGCGGGCCATGAGCCAGAGCAGATCCGAGACGCGGTTGGGATAGCGCAGGAGCGGGGGGAGGACGGTATGTCATTTCCGCGGCAGGGCGGCCAGGCGTCGCTCAATCCGGGCGGCGGCCCGGCCGGAAAGGGCGGGCCCCCGAGCCTCGATCGCGGTCGGGCTCATGGTCGGCCCGCGGTCGAGACAACCCCCGAACCAACGGAAACCGGGCGGCCTTACCGCCGGTTTCCCTTCCGTGCGGGCAGGGGGCGCAGGGTCGAGCCTTCGATCCAGGTGCCGGAGGTGAGGATCGTGTGACGCACGGCCGGCGGGCCGCGGTCGTTGTTGATGACCTTCTCGATCACCGTGCGGGCGGCCATCGAGCCGATGGCAAAAGGGTTTTGAAAGATACCGCTCACCTCGCCGCGCGGCGTGGCATTCACGTTCACGAGGTGCAGGTTGCGCCCGAGGCGGAGGCGCCGAGCTGCCGCCCAGGCGAGGATCTCCGCTTCCAGCGCCCGCGAGGTGACGATCACCTCGGGCCGGTGCCGCCGGAACCACGCGGTAAAGACGGGCTCGCTCCAGGCGGGCAGCAGGAGGGGAGGAATGGGCGCGAAGGCGCGGCCTGACTTTTGTTCGCTCCAGTAGGCGCCGACGTGGGCGCGCTCGGTGCGTTCGTGAGCCGCCGCCGTCAGCACCAGCCCGATCCGGCCGAGCTCGCGGCGCCGGCATTCCTGCATGATGCGGCGCATCCCGCCGAAATTGTCATGCACGACACGGTCAAACGCGGGGCTGGTGAAGGTGTATTCGATGGCCACCGTGCAGTATTGCTCCCAGTCGAGTGCAAAGCTGCCCTGCGGCTCGGGCAGCGGGGCGAGGATCACGGCATGGAGATTGCGGACCGACAGCGCCCGGTTGAGACCGCCTTCGGTGAGCCGCGAAGTCCCCACGGGAAAAACTTCCACCACGTAGCCCTGTTGTTCGGCGGCCGCCCGGATGCCCGGAAGGTAATCGAGTGGCGGCACCGGGCTGGGTTCCACGCGGCGAAGGTAGGCGATGGTGGCGAAGGATCCGGGCGGATGGCGCGCCCGGCGGAGGGCGATCAACGCCGACACCAGCGGGTGAGGGCGGTACCCCATCTTCTCGGCGATGCGCTGGATCCGCAGGCGGGTGGGGCGCGGCAGGCGGCGGTCGTTGCGCAACGCCCGCGAGACGGTCGTCTGGTGGACCCCGGCGGCTTTCGCCACGTCGTGCATCGTCGGTTGCGGGCGGAAGACGGGACGGCGCGCGTGCATAGATAAGCACAAACGTGGAGTTGCGGCCGACGGGACGCAAGTCCACTTGAACCTCCGTTAGTCTTCCCCGTCCGATAACACCCGCTCCCCGCGGGTGAACCAGAAAACCAGCCCTACGTTGTTGTCCTGCTTACCCAGGCCGCTTGGCGGCGGGCGTGTGCATTGCACGCTGCCGCACATCGTGTCCGTGGTCGCCCGTGCCGGCCTTTGCCGGCGACCGGACGACCGCCGCGGGTCGACGCGCCCGAAAGTCACCGGCCCTGGCCGGGGCTGCGCGCGCGCCGTGATGGTTTCGGGCCGGGAGGTCCGCACGGCCGCCCTCCGTCCGCGACGGAGGCGACCTCCTCGATAGGTCTTCCCCAAGAACCGCAAGAAACGAACCAGCAACGCCGATGAAATCGAAAGTGTGTCTCACTCCGCGGCCCCGGTGGCGGCTGCCCGCCTTCGCGGGCGTCTGCCTTCTGATGGCCTTCTCGTTGCGGGCGCAAACCGCCCCTGCGTCGTCGAACTCCGCCCCCTCCTCCAGCCAGCAGGTGGTGAAGATGTCCCCGTTC
>JBJKRV010000125.1:0-3301 GCA_046704465.1 Opitutaceae bacterium
TGGTGGACTCTACTGGACTCGAACCAGCGACCTCTTCCATGTCAAGGAAGCGCTCTAACCAACTGAGCTAAGAGTCCTCGGGAACTGAAGCGGGTTTGTATGCCCGATCCGCCGGAACAGAGGCAAGGATATTTCAGGGGCTGACACGGCCCGGATCGAGATGGAAGCGGAGCGGCTTTGCGCTCACTTGCCTCCCACGGTGAGCAATTCAGGGGCGGCCATTGGCCGGCCAAAGTGCCGCGTGCCGGCTTGGATCAGGGCGGGGAGCGCGGCCGTCATGGTGGATCCGATGGTCTGGGTGGTCAGCTTCGTGCGCCACAGCAGGCGCCGATCCCCGCGGGCCAGGGCCGTGTAATCGAAGGCCGAAACGATGACATAATAGCAGTCCTGGCTGATCTGAGTCAGCAACCGCTCGTTGAGCGTGCTCCGCCGGCGAAAAGATTCCAGCGGGCTGAACCCCTGAAACAGCACCGCCGGCGTCACCGGGGTCATGCCCTTTTGCTGGAAGCCCCAGGGTCGCTTCGAGTGCGAGGCGCCGGACATGTCATCCTGTTCCAGCACGCGGGCCAGTTCCCGGGCGAAGGCGCGGCCGGCGACGAGCGCCGCACGGTCCAGCAGGTTGCCATAGTCCGGATCTTGCGCGGCGTAACCCGGGCTGGCGTGAATACCCCAATTGAGAAAGAGCAGGAGCGCGGGCGGATGCCGTTGATCGGCAGGCAGGTAATGGGCTGAAGCCAGCGCCGCGTCCAGGTCCCGTTGCAGGTCGGCGGCTGGAGGAGCGTCCTCGCCGGCCACCGGCCGCCCGTAGTCATGGCGGCCCGCCGGATGGACGAGAACGTAGACCGGGTGCTCGGCGGTCGCAGGCTGCACTTCGCCCCCGGCCGGGGTGCATTCGGTGATCACGGTCAGCGTGTTCCCCCTTCGCAGCAACCCGCGAGCCGGGGTGTCCGCGCCGCCCGCGGGCGTGGCCGCCGCAACCGCCAGCCCGAGCAGAAAAATGGCGCGGTGCATGCGGCGAGCGTTGCGCGGCGACGGGGGGATGTAAAGGCATGAGCGGTGCGTCTTGTATTCGGCGGAAATCCCGTGCATTCGTGATCTCGCGATCATCCCCATGCTGCAGTCGCTCCGCATTCGCAATCTGGCCCTGTTGGAGGAAGTCGATCTCGATTTCGAGCCGGGCTTCACGGTGGTGACCGGGGAGACCGGGGCCGGAAAGAGCATCCTGCTCGGGGCGCTGGGATTGCTGGCGGGGGCGCGCACCGAGAAGACGATCATCCGCCAGGGCGCGTCCACCTGCGAGGTCGAGGCGGCGCTGTTTCTGGCAGATGCCCGGAAGGCCGATGCGCAACTGGCGGCGCTGGACCTGCCGCCCTGCGAGTCCGGCCTGTTGATCCTGAAACGGCAGGTGTCGCGCGACCGCGCCCCCAAGATCACGGTCAACGGCGGGCTGGCGACAATTTCTGCGCTGCAGGCGCTCGGCGAGCTATGGATCGATTTTCACGGCCCGAGCGAGCCGCGGCGCCTGCTGAAGGAGGCAGCGCAGCTCGAACTGCTGGACCTCTTCGGACGCTGCGGCGGCACGCTGGCCGCCTACCGGGAGCGGTACCGTGCCTGGCGCGACCGGCAGGCGGAACGCGACCGGCTGGTGGGCGAGGCCCGCCTGGCGCCGGACCAGATTCAATTCCTCGAAAGCCAGCTGGCGGTGCTGGACGGGCTGGACCTGACCCCGGAGGCGATCGAGACGCTGGAGCGGGATTTCCAGCGGTTGAGCCGGGCCCAGGAACTGATCGGTCTGGCCGGAGCGCTCGCGGAGGGCATTCGCGGTGAGGACGGCGTCGACGCCCGGGTGGCCCGCCTCGTGCGCGAGGCCCGGCAGTTGGAGGCGATGGATCCCGCGAGCAAGGCGCTGGCCGACCGCCTCACCGCGGCGTCGGTGGAACTCGCCGACTTGGGAGCTGAATTTGCCGCCCTGGGGCAGGACCTGACGTTCGAGCCGGAGCAGGCCGGGCAGATCCAGACCCGCATGGATTCCTGGCTCGAGGCGAAACGGCGCCATGGAGGTGATGTGCGGGCGGTATCGGCGGCGCGGGACGAGATCCGCCGTCGGCTCGAGGTGCAGGGCGACCTCGAGGGGGCGTTGGCGCGCCTCGACCGCGACATTGCGGGAGCCGAGCGCGAAGCGCGCCGGGCCGCGGAGTCCCTGCGGCATGAACGCGAGCAGGCCGCGCGGGAACTGGCGCGGGCGGGGGCGAAGGCCATTGCGCAACTGGGATTTCGAAAGACGGACTTTCAGGTGCGGTTGACCGCTCAGGCAGCCCTGGGTCCGACCGGCGACCGGGCCTGCGAGTTTCTGTTCTCCCCGAATGTCGGCGAAGCGCCGCTGCCGCTCAGCCGCATCGCCTCGAGCGGGGAGCTGGCGCGCGTGATGCTGGCTTTGAAAACGATCCTCGCCGATCTCGACGACATCCCGGTGCTCGTGTTCGACGAGGTGGATTCGAACGTGGGCGGGGAGATCGGGGGGATTGTGGGCGAGAAGATGGCGGGGATCGCCCGGAAACACCAGGTCCTGTGCGTCACCCACCTGCCGCAGGTGGCGGCGCACGCCTCCAGCCATCTGGTGGTCACCAAGGATCAGGCAGGCGAGCGCGCGGTCGTGTCGATCGAGGCCATTCACGGCGACCGCAAGGCGCGCGTGAGCGAACTCGCCCGCATGCTGGGCGACCGCAAGGCCAGGTCGGCTCTGGCTCATGCCGAGCGGCTGCTCGACGCCTGAGGGCGCGGCGGCCGCCTCAGCGCTTCAGGTCTTTCAGCGCCAGTTGCAGTTGCGCGGCATCGGCGGCGCGATCGGTGCGCCGGGCGGCGGCGAGCCCTTCCTCGAGGGCGGTCTTCGCGTCGTCGGACCGCTTGAGCTGGAGGTAGATTCCACCCAGGGCCTCGTACGCCAGATCATCGTTTGGACGGAGGCGGAGGGCTTTCCGGAAGAAGGGCAGCGCCTGGGTCCGAAGGAGCCGCCGGATTTCAGCCGGTTCGAGCATGTCGCGCCGATAGGAATCGAAGCTCCAGGCGTAGACGCGGACGAGCCAGGGATCGGCGACGTCGCGGAATTCCCCGCTGCTGCCGCTCAGGCGGCGTTGCGCGGCCGCCTGCGCGGTGTCGCCCCTGCCGGCGTAAATCCCGGCCAGCAGGTTGTGGGCGGCGGGGAAGCCGGGATCGTCGCGGGCGATGGCCAGGAGGCGGCGGAGGGCGCCGGCGCGATCGCCCCGCTGCAGGTCGATGCGCGCCAAACCGAGGCGTGCATTCG
>JBJKRV010000126.1:0-3731 GCA_046704465.1 Opitutaceae bacterium
CATGGGTGGGGATACCCATGCCGCGTGGCACGGTTCTCCTGACCCGCGGCTGGGTGAGGTTGTCCCAATAATCGAGACGCGCTCGAGCGCGGGAAGGCCAAGGCTCGGGTCGACGCCGGCCCTGAAAACGGGCGCGGCTCAGGTTTGTTCACTCTTCCCCGTCAAAATAGTCCAACGGTTCCGATCGGATGCGCGTGCGCCCCGGGATCGGCACGCTCCACTTCCGGCTGTCGACGTGGTAGGTGACTTCTCCGATCGGGATGTCAGCCACGACGTAGAGCAGAAGGTCCTGCTTCCCGTCATTCGTGATCTGGTGGGGCTCGCCCGGCTTGAAGATGAACGCATCGCCAGACTCGATCGGGGTGGTCCCGTCCTGGTGCCGGACTCTTCCGGTTCCCGAGATCACGTGGTAGAACTCCCACTGGGCGCTGTGGGAGTGATAGAGATAGGGCGTCTTGCCCGGCGAAATGCGCAGGATCTCGACATCAAACGGATGCCGCTCGTTGAGGTCCATCGACTCCGGTTTGCGTCCGAGCGCCTCGGAGACCTCCTTGCCCGCACCCGCGAACTTCCCCTTCGGGGAGGTCCACGTGAGTTCCGGCAGATTGTGGGTGTTGACTTTGTTCATGATGAATGGGTCGGACGATTCAGAGGCCGGTCACGCCGTATGCCGGTCGCCGGGGCCATGGCGGGTGCCGGCGGCTCCTACTCGTCAATATAGGGCCAAAGGTCGAAGCCCACGATCTTTCCCAGTTGCCCGATCTGGCTCCGGGTCGCATTCAGAGTGTGAAAGTGCGGGTCGTCTCGGCCGAAGAAGAATGAACCGACATAGAAATTGCCGACGTATTTTTTGCCGGCGTAGAACTTGAAATACACCCGGCCCGCAGGCGGTCCAAGCCAAGGCCCACCCCAACCGTCCGGGAGCGAATTCACAAAGGCGACCAATCGTGCCACCGCTTCCTTGTCCGTGATCGCCGCCATCGGCAACTGCCGTCCATGGATATCCCCGACCGTGACGTAATCAGCCGCCGGCAGAGGTTGGAGCGTCGCCCCTCGGTAAGTGGCGCACCCGGACAGGAGCGCCAGGCAGGAGAATATCGCCGCGCGTTTCATAAGCCCTCCAAAATGGCTCTGCCAACCCGAGCATTCCGTAGTGCCGGGGCTGGGCTGGCACGTTCTCATGGCGTCTCCCTACGAGCTTCGACCAGGACCGGCGCGCCGCCTTGATCGACCAGTTAGTAGACCTTTTTGCTTTCCACCGTCCCCACGAACGAGACCTCCTTCGGCCGGTAGTCGCGAGTGAAGCCGGGCTCAGTGGCCGCCGCTCTGGCGTGTCCGTGTCCGGCATTCGGTCCAGGATTTGGTTCGGCCGCCCTTTCAGATGATCTTCGCCGAGGGGCTCCCTTGCGCTTTCGCCTGATTCAAGAGGCGAACGTAGAGCACCAACAACATCAAAGGGCCAAAGATCAGGCCGCCGAGGCCGAAGACCAACTGACGGAGCTGGCTATATCCAAGCTCCATAGCCCACCGCGCCGATATCACGGCACACGCGAGGGCAATACCTCCAAATGCCGCTGCGTTTGTAGTCATTGCTGGATTCCATTTCCGGGTTTTCGGGATGCGTCGTACGCTGCCGTACAGGTGGATCATCCCAAGCTTCGCTAACGATTGAAATCTCTTCCCTTCGAAAGAGCAAGAGGTTGCGGGGCTAGCGGGGCAACGCAATCTTCTTTCAGGAGGCCGCGGGCAGAGCGCGAATCCGGATCTCAGCCGCCGCTGGCCGAACCCGCCGCCGCCCGGACCTCACGACCGGGCGCGAACCGTGGACAGAACCACCCGCCGGCCCCGATACCCGTACGCACGAAAAGCAGAGGCCCCACCCGGGACTCAATCCCGGCGTGGGGCCGTGCATGCTGCTTCCTAAAAACTCAGACGTCGCGGATCAGAAGGCGATCCAGGCCTGGAGATAGAGCGTGTTGTTGGCCTTGGCGTTCGTGCCGGCGCCGTCGTAGTTGGTCCGGGCGCCGTCGAACCGGTTGTACAGGGTGTACTGCAGCGAGAACTTCACGTTGCTGCGCGGCCAGAACGAGGGGCCGGTGCCCTTGTTGAACGGCATGTAATCCACCTGCAGGATGATGCCGTCGCTGGTGGGCGAGCCCGTCGCGCTGTCCCCGTAAAGGATCGGATCGCTCGTCCCGCCGATGCGGAAGTACTGCGCGGTGATGCCGTAGGTCTTGTCGTACATGTAATGCCCGGTGGCCTTCACGGTCCAGAGGGTGTCCGTGGGGTTGCTGGTGTTGCCGAGGATGTAGCTGGCGTTCCAGTTCTCGCGCTCGTGGATGTACGAGAACATGCCGGTGAAGTCATTCAGTCCGGAGGAGATCTGGTACTGCGAGTCAAGTCCCACGTCGATGATCCGGTCCTGGCCGGCGCTCGGATCCCGCCCCGGATAATTGGCCGCCGCCATCCCGAGGGTGCCGAACTCCCAGCGCGCATTACCCACCATCTTCTCCATCGCGAGCCGCCAGTAGGGAGCCAGGCCCGAGATCTGCATTTCGCCCGACGGATCGACGCCGAGTTCCTTCTGCAGATGGGTTCCGATCGTGTGGTAGGCGCCGACGTCGATGTAGTACGTGCCGTTCATCCAGACGTAGCCGCCCAGGCCGGCGACCGTCCCGGCCAGCGCGCCGTCGATCATCGTGCCGGCCGCGGGGCCGGGCGCCAGGCCCGAGCCCGAGTACGGGAAGCCCCAGGCCGGGGTGCTGTTCCACGGATCCTGCATCGACGGGTTGTTGTTCAGATAGACGCCCCAGATCGTGTCCTGTCCGGCGATCGTCCCCGTGTCGGCATAGCGGAACTCCGTCTGGTCCCACGACCAGGCCTTGCCCACGCCGTCATAGGTCGTCTGCGAGAAGACGCCGATCTTGTTGAGGAAATCCGCAAGCGGTCCCTTGCCGAAGAGGTCGGAGGCATACGGACCCAGCAGCCGCCCGCCGTAGAAGATGCTGATCTGGGTCATGGCCTAGTTGTTGTTCGGCCCGAAGCCCGGCGCGGCGCCGCCCACCTGGTCGGACGACGTGTGCGTCCAGGACGGCTGCAGCATCACCGCGATCGGCGGCAGGTTGGATTGGTCGGCGCTCATGGTGTAGCCGCTCAGCTTGAACTGGCGGCCGAACTCCGTGAGCTCCGGAAAGGCGGTGTGGCACATGATGCACTGCATGTTCATCTGCCGGGCGAAGCTGGGCAGCGCGCGGACCGTCGCCGGCGCGAGGAGCAGCCCCGCGATCGCGAGCAGCCCGCTGATCAGTCCAGCCTTCGCCCCGGGTCCCTTCCAGGCCGGGCCTCCGTTGTCGGTGGCGAAGGCGCTGGGCTTCGCCGCTTTGGTCAGGTTTTTCATGGTGGTTACGTCGTGTGAGGATTCGGTTTGCGCTCCGGGGCGCCACCGCTGGCAAGGCGCGCCGGGAAGAGCGGCAATGAAATCAGGGATTTCGCCTCCGCAATCATCGCGTTCAGAATCCGAGGTCTTCGTTTTTCGGTTTCAGACTGAAGAGGTAGTCGACGAGATCGTTCATCTCGGCGTCGTTGATGGTGCCGCGCCAGGAGGGCATGTAGAGCGGCGGCGGCCCCAGTTTGGGGTTGAGGGGCGTGATGTTCCGCTCGCCGGTGAGGATGAACTTCTTCAGCTCGGCCTTGGTGTAGCCGTCGGCCACGTAGGTGAGGGACGGCACCTG
>JBJKRV010000127.1:0-3421 GCA_046704465.1 Opitutaceae bacterium
GGTGAGCACGAGGGCGAAGCGCTAGGGCGCCTGGCGCATGGCCGCCAGGGCTGCGGCCGGGTCGGTGCGGGTCTCGACGGCGTAGCCGAAGGTTTCGAGCAGCATCTGGGTCGACAGCGCGACGCTCTCCTCGTCGTCGACAACCAGAATCCGTTCGCCTTTGCCGCGCGGCAGCACGGGGGCGACGCTGTCGGCGGGCGGCGGCGTCGCCTGGTCGACGGGGAAATAGAGATGGAACGTGGTGCCGACGCCGGGCTCGCTCTCCACGGCGATGGCGCCGCCATGATCCCGCATGATGCCGTGGACGACGGACAGCCCGAGCCCCGTTCCCTCGCCCGCCGCCTTGGTGGTGAAGAACGGCTCGAAGATGCGTTCCCGGGTGGCGGCGTCCATGCCGTGCCCGGTGTCGCGCACCGCCACGCGGACGTAGGACCCCGGCGAAAGCGCCACCGGAGCGCCGAGTCCGGCCGTCTCGACGGTGATCGTTTCGGCCCGGATTTCGAGCACGCCCGGGTGCACCCGCATGGCATGCCACGCGTTGGCGCCCAGGTTCATCATGATCTGGTGGACCTGGGTGGCGTCCGCCATCACCGGGGGCAGGTCGGACGGCAGCGAGACCTCGAAACGGACGGTGGCGGGGATGGTGGCCCGCAGCAGCTTGACCGGTTCGGCGATCACCTGGTGCAGCTGGACGACGGAGCGCTGCTGCGTTTTCTTACGGCTGAAGGCGAGGATCTGTCGCACCAGATCGGCCGCCCGGTTGCCCGCCCGCGTCACCTGTTCGAGATAATCCTCCAACACCCGGTTGCCGCCGGCCACCATCTGCGCGAGCGTCGTGTAACCGAGGATGCCCGCCAGGATGTTGTTGAAATCGTGCGCAATTCCGCCGGCCAGGGTGCCGATCGCCTCCATCTTCTGGGCCTGCCGGACCTGCTCCTCCAGTTGCTGGCGCTCGATGAATTGCCCGATCTGGGAGCCGAGCAGGCCGAACAGGTCGAGCATCAGCGGCTCGGGCTGCCGGGCCTGCCGGCTAAAGAACTCGAAGACCCCGAACACCTCGCCGCGGAGCGGAACGGGGAAACCGATGCCGTCCTGCAGGCCGAGCGCCGCGGCCGCGCCGCGCCGCGGGAAGTTGTCGTCGTGCGCCACGTTGGAAAGCCACACCGGCGTCCGGTCCGACCAGATGCGTCCCGGCAGGCCCGCGCCCGGGGCGAACGCGAGCTCGCGTGTCAGCTGCACCAAGGCCCCAAATTCGGCGGCGGGCGTGTGCCAGAGCGTGAGGCACCGCAGTTTCTTCGCCGGCGGGTCGACGGTCCACAGCGCTCCGAACTCCCAATGCAGCATCCGGCAGATGGCGGCGATGATCTTGGATGCCGTCTGGCCCAACGGCGCCGCGTCCGCCAGGACGCGGGTGACGGAGTGCTGCAACGCCGTCAGCGACTCGGCGCGCTTCCGTTCGGTCGAGTCACGCATGATGAACAGGGCGCGGCCGTCGGACAGGCGGGTGCCGCTGACCTCGATCTCGCGGTCTTCCCCGTCCTTCCGGCGTACGCGCCATTCGCCCAGAATCGTCTCGCCTCCCCGCAGGCGGGCGAGCAGGGCGACCAGCTGGTCCCGGTCCTCGGGACGGGCGGCTTTGCCGATCTGCTCGCCCAGCAGTTCGCCGCGCGTGTAGCCGAGCAGATGGAGTCCGCGTGAATTGACGTCCTCGTAGCGGCCGTCGGCGGAATAGATGAAGATGCCGTCGGCGGCCTGTTCGAAGAGCAGGCGGAAGCGGGACTCGCTGTCCCGCAGCGCCAACTCGGCCACCTTGCGGTCGGTGATGTCCTGCATCGTGCCGCTCACCCGCAGGACGCGGCCGTTCTCCACGGCGGGCACCCCGATCGTGCGCACCCATTTCCGGTTGCCTGCCGGCGTGACCATTTCCAGTTCGAGGTCGTAGGGCGTGCCCTGCTTGATGGCGGCTTGGAGGGCCTGTTCGATCTTCGCCCGGCTTTCCCCGTGGTAAACACTCAGGCCGAGATCGCGGCTGGTCTTGGCGGCCGGATCCATGTCGTGAATCCGCGCGACCTCGTCGGTCCAATCGCCGGCGCCGGTCGCGGGGTCGAAGGCCCAGGCGCCGATGTGCGCCATGGCGCTCATGGCGTGGAGCAGCCGGTCCTTTTCGCCGAGCACCTCCTCGGCGTGCCGGCGCTCGGTGACGTCAATCGCGATGCCTTCCCACAGGATCCGGCCGTCATCGGCCCGCCGGGGATGGGAACGGAGGTGCAGGAGCCGGGTTTGGCCGTCCGTCCGCCGGAACTGCAGGTCCAGGTCGAGGTCGCGCAAGGCGCGCGCGCTCGCGGCCTCGGCCGCAACGAGGGACGGCAACTGGCCGGGATCGATCTGGGAGGTGAGTGCCGTCGCATTCCGCAGGACATCATCCGCCGCGACGCCGTGCACGCGGGCTACGCCGGCGCTGACGTAGCCGAACCGCGCCTGGCCATGATCGTCGCGCCGGTACTGGTAGACGTAGCTGTCCGGGAGGTTGTCGCCGACCAGCCGGAGGCGGGCTTCGCTCCGGTGCAGCGCCAGGATGGCGTCCCGCTGGTTGCGCCCGGTGACGTAGACGCCGCTGCAGATGCCGGCGAGCAGGGTGGCCGACACCCCCAGCAGCCAGGCAAAACGCCGGTCCGAGCGGGCGACGAGCTTTCGCAGTTCCTGCTGGCGGGTGATGTCGAGGTGGTCGGCGAGGCGCTCGAGCCGGTGAAAGGCGAGGCGCAGGGGCAGTTCCAGGGCCGGCCGTTTGCCGGCGTCAGCGTGCATCCAGGCCGCCAGTTCGGAGCGCAGCGCAAAGGCGGACCGCGCGACTTCGGTCGTCGTGCTGCCTTCCGTTCCGGGCGTTTCCGCCTGCTGCAGCCCGGCGATCGCCTGGTTGATCAGGGCCAGTCCCTCGGCGCGCCGGAACGGCGCCCGGGGGTCGCCGGCGAGCGACACATGCAGGAAGCCCTGGGCCAGATCGATCCGTGCCTGCCGGACTTCCTCCAGGACGCGCTCGGTCTGGGTGATGGTGTCGCGTTGCTCGTAGTTCAGCCAGGTGATCGCACCGCAGATCAGGATCGACAGCACGATCGCCGCCCAGATCCATGGGTGGGAGGTCGACAGGGTGCGGGGGCGCCGGGGTGATTGCATGAAAGTCAACGGGACACTGGCGCCGCCGGCGGCTGGTCTTGCGCGGTGAAGTCGAAGGGCCCGACCAGGCGCAGGTACGCGTCGCTGCCGACGAACCCCTTGAGGGCCGCGTCCCAGGCCGAGCGCAGGGAGCGTTCGCCCTTGCGGAAGGCGAACGCGCCGGCGCGCGGCTCCCCGGATTTCCACCAGGCCGAGGCATCGAAGGGCCGTGCCAGTTCGATCGGTTCGGAGGCGTGGGTGCGCACCATCC
>JBJKRV010000128.1:0-7011 GCA_046704465.1 Opitutaceae bacterium
CCCGGGCGGGCGCCGGCCCGGGCCCGCCCCCGACGTCACGGCGCGACCCGGCGGCCGACCAGGATGAGATCCCGCTCCACGCCGTAAAGCAGCGCCACCCGGGGCAGGTGACCCCAGCGCTCGAATCCGTGCCTGGCCAGCAGTCGCAGACTGGGCTCATTGTGCGCCCAGACCAGTCCGACCAGCACCTTCAGTCCCAGCGCCGGCGCCCGGGCGATCGCCTGGCGCAGCAGCCCGTCGGCCAGTCCGCGCCGGCGATGCGACTCGGCGACGTAGAAGCTGATCTCCGCCGTCGGGTGGTAGGCCGGCCGCGGATGAAAATCGCTGAAGCTGAACCAGGCGCAGACCGCGCCGCGCTCGTCCTCCACCACCCAGATCGGCCGGCGGTCCGGCGAATGCGCCCGAAACCACGGCCGGCGGGCCTCCACGGTCACGGGCGTCGTGTCGGCGGTGACCATCCCGCCGGGAATGGTCGCATTGTAGATGTCGACGATGGCCGCAAGGTCGGCCTCGACGGCATCGCGCACCACCGGCGCGTCAGGGGTGGGAGACATGGCTCGGGGATCCGGTCCCGGCGGCAGGCTGAACGGCAGGCCCGCCAAAATCGAGATTGATCCGGCCGTTGAACACGACCCCCTGGATGCGTCGCACGAGGCCGGTCCGCTCGTCCAGCGTGAACGTGACGTCGATGAAGCCGGAATGCTGGTCGGGCGAGGCGGCGCGATAGCGATAACGCCAGAGCACGTCATCCGCCTCGCGGCCGATGGTCGTCGGCCCGCCGAGCATGGCCCTGAGATCCTCGCGATTCAGCCGGGGCGGTTCCTCGCCGGGCCCGAACGCCGTGTGCACCTGCGCGCTGGCCGAACGGTCGGCGCGGTCGATCCGGGCGTGGCCGAACGCGCGTACCATCTGCAGGAAAAACGTCTTCGGGACGAAGGCGAACAGGCGCGGCGGCAGGATGACGCGCGTCAGCTTGTGATTGACGAAGATGAAGTCGGCCGAGATCCCGTACTCACCCGGCTTCTCGCCCGCCGACGGGGGATCCTTGATCCAGCGGAAATGCCAGCGCTCCGCGACCCCGATCCGGGTCCGGGACTCGGGAGCGAGGTGGAAGAAGGCCAGATCCTGATCGAGCAGGACGGGCTGTCTGCAGATGATCGTGATCCCATGCCGCAGGTCGGTGGAGAAATAGCGGTCGAAATGGGCGAGTTGGTTCCGCAGCTCCAGCAGGCGAAGATAGATGCAGCCCCCCAGCAGCAGGCAGAGGGCTCCCCCCGCCGTCAGCCCCAGCGAACGTCGGAGACCGGCGCGCCACGGACGTCGGCCCGCCCTGGCCGCCCCGAGCGCCGCCGTCCGGCTCAATCGCCGGCCTCCGGCGGCTTCTTGATGAAGATCATTTTTTGGACCAGATCCGTCAGCCGCTTGCGCAGAATCTGGTCTTCCACCGCGTCGGTCGGGCGGTCGGACGGAGGATCCAGCACGTGGCTCGCCAGTTCGGCGCTGACAATATAGACGTAGCCATTCTTGACGAAGCAGAGGTTGCCGCGTTTGGCCACCAGCGGCTTCGGGGTCGCGAACAGGGAGATCCGCCGCGCAAAGTACGACCCGCCGGGCAGCAGCGTGAAGATCAGCATCGAGCCGTTCTCGAACTTCGACAGGTAGAGGGCGTTGTCCTCCATGTGCGCGCCGTGAAAGCGCCGCGCGAAATCCGGCATCACCAGGTTGGTGAAGAAGTAGATGAGGAAATTCTTCGCGCCACGGGTTTGGTATTCCCAGGTGAGCTCGTGCGAAAGCGGAAAGGCGCCGATGGTGATGTGCGTGCTGTAGGCGTCGGCAAACGTGACCACATTGGGGGTGTCAAAGACGGTGCCGCCCAACTGGGGCAGGACCGGAATGCGCACCTGAAACGTCCCGGTCGGCGACGTGTAGAGATCGCCGTCGATCGACCCGTACAGTTGCGGAGGGGCGAGGGCGGCGGTGCCCTGGCTCGACTCCTGAGGATTCACCGTCTGCCCCGCGAGGGGCAGGGCCGCAAAAGCGGCCAGGAGAACGGAAAAGGCGCAACGCGTCATTGAGCAAAACGATTGAACGTAAGATATCCGGGCTTTCAAGCCCCTACGGGAGGCAAAGGATCCCCGGATGCTTCGACTCCCAGTTGTTGCCAAAGTGCCGTCGGGATTTGCTCGGGGCGGGCCGAGGGTCCGAGCCCGGCCGAGGCGAGAATGTCCAGCCAGCGGGCGGCGCTCCCGGGCGGCAGATGCCGCCGCAGCAACGCGCCGATTTGTTTGCGGCGCTGCTGGAAGCAGCCGCGGATCAAGGTCCTTGTCTCCGGGGAAAACCGGAAGGCGTCCGGCCGGCGGCCGAGGCGCAGCAGCGTCGAGTCGACATCGGGGCGGGGAAAGAAGCACGAGGCCGGGACGCGATGCCCGCCGCCCACGGCATACGCCGCCTGCAGGAAGATCGAGATGGCGCCGAAATCCTTGCCGCCGGGCCGCGCGGCGTACCGCTCCGCCGCCTCGCGCTGCAGCATCAGCACCATCCGGGCCGGCAGCGGACCCGACAGGACCGCGTCCATCCATGGAGTCGAAATCGCGTAGGGGAGGTTGGCGACAATCTTGAAATCATGCTGGCGCGCCGGCGGCAGGCCGGCCAGCGGAAGCACGACCGCATCTCCGGCCAGGAGATGGAGCCGGTCCGCATGGAGCGCTCCCAGCGTCGCCGCCAGGTGCGCGTGCAGGCGCCGGTCGGTCTCCACCGCCCAGACCTCGGCCCCGGCCTCCAGCAGGGCGGCGGTCAGCGTACCGAGGCCCGGTCCGATTTCGACCACCGCATCGCCGGCGCTGACGCCGGCGAGGGTGATCGACTTGCGCACGAAGTTGCCGTCGACGAGGAAGTTCTGCCCGAGAAATCGCCGGGGAACATGCCCCAGGCGGGCCAACAGGTCGCGGGTTTCCGTCGGAGTCAGGGGCATGGGGCGATCCACCAACCGGCTTTAGTCCGCGGCGTTCACAGGCGCCAATCAGCGGGTCCTGAACCCGGCGATCAGCTCACCCGGGTCCGCCGCCTTCATCAGCGCCTCGCCCACCAAGTCGGCATGGGCCCCGGCCGCACGCGCGCGCGCCGCATCCGCCGCCGTGAAGATGCCGCTCTCGCTGACGGCGATCACGTCCCGCGGGATCTGCGGGATCAGACGCTCGCTCAGCGCCAGGTCGGTCTTGAAGGTGGTCAGGTCGCGGTTGTTGACGCCGATCAGCCGGGCGCGATGCCCCAACGCGCGCTCCAGCTCGGCCTCGTCGTGCACCTCGAAGAGGGCGTCCAGTCCGGCGGTTGCAGCCGCGTCCGCCAGGGCCAGGATCTCGTCATCGGTCAGCGCCCGCACGATGATGAGGATCGCAGCCGCACCCGCCTCGCGCGCCTCCACCACCTGGATCGGATGGACCATGAAATCCTTGCGCAGGCAGGGCGGCGACGCCGGCCCGCCACCGAGGCGGAGGCACTCGGCGACGCGGTGCAGGTCGTCGAGCGACCCGCCGAAATACTGCCGGTCGGTGAGCACGGAAAGGGCGTCCGCACCGGCCGCGCGGTAGCGGCGGGCCTGTTCGACCGCGGAGGCGTCGGCCTTGATGGCGCCGGCCGAGGGCGAGCGGCGCTTGATTTCCGCGATGACGCCGAGCCGGCCGTCGTTTCGCTTCAGCGCCGTGGCGAACGACGTCGGGCGCGGTCCGTCCGCCCGGGCCCAGTCGGCCGCGGTCACCGGCCGGATCCGCGCGGCGATCTCCCGGCGCTTGTGCGCCATGATTTCGGCGAGCTTGTCCATGGATCACCCGATTAGCCGCCGGGAAGCGGGCCGGGCGCAAGGCTTTATCTTTCGGGGTTTTTGTGCGTACTTGCGCACAAGTGACCATGAGCACAATCGACGAACTCCGCCAAACCGTCGCCCGGCTGCGCGCCCCGGATGGCTGTCCCTGGGACCGCGAACAGACGCACCAGACCCTGACCCGCTGCCTGATCGACGAGTGCAGCGAGCTGCTCGATGCGATCGACCGCCTGGACCTGCCGCACATGCGCGAGGAACTCGGCGACGTCCTCGTCCAGGTCATCTTCCACGCCCAGCTGGCCGCCGAGCGCGGCGATTTCAACTTCGATGACGTCGCCCGCGAGATCAACGAGAAGCTCGTGCGCCGGCATCCGCATGTCTTCGGCGACGGGCGCCTGAATACGACGGAGGAGGTCCTGGTGCAGTGGGACGCGATCAAGCGGGAGGAAAAGCGCGCGGCCGGCCGGGTGGAGCCCGCCGTGTTCAAGCCGCTGCCCCCGCAGCTCCCGGCGCTGATGTTTGCCGAGGCGGTGTGGAAGCAGATCGAGAAGAAGAGCCTCGCCGCCGACGGGGTGGTGGACGCCGCCGCGATCCGCCGGCTGGGCGCCGACCTGGACGACGAGTCGCTCGGCCGGCGGCTGTTCGAACTGGCGGCGGCTGCGCGCGTGCGCGGGCTGGATCCGGAGCGCGGCCTGCGGCGGCGCACGGGTGAGGTGATGCGGGCGGTGGAGCGTCGGACCCAGGGCGGGCGGCGGGGTGGGGAGGCTCGCGGCGCCGACGGGCAATGACCTCCGCTCCGCCCGTGGTGCCGGCTCCTGATCGGAGGGCCGCGTCCGCCCCGCTGCCGGAGGCGGTCGTCCGGGACTGGATCGAGCCGTTTCTGGACCATCTAGCGAAGGTACGCCGCTTCTCGCGCTACACGGTGCGGAACTACCGGCAGGCGCTGGAGGATTTCTGGCGGTGGCTGGACCGCGGCGGCCTGGCGGGCGGCGGCTTTGGCGGCCTCGGCACGCGCGAGATCCGCGACTTCGTGATCGAGGGCCAGCGCCGTTTCGGACGACGGACGCTCCACAACCACGTCTCGGGGCTGCGTGCCTTCTGGCGCTTCTGGCGGCGGCGCGGCCGCCTCGAGCGCAATCCCTTCACCGGCCTGGCGCTACCCCGCCTCGACCGCCCGCTGCCCCGATTCTTGACCGAGATGCAGATGACCGCGCTGCTGGCGGGACCGCAGCGGCTGCTCGAGAACGGGAGCCTCGACGCCTTCACGGCCTGGCGCGACCGGCTGGTGATGGAGCTGCTCTACGGAGCGGGCCTGCGGGTGAGCGAACTGGTGGGGCTCGACTACGGCCGGATCGACTTCGAGCGCGGCTTGGCGCGGGTTTCCGGCAAGGGCGGCAAGGACCGGCTCTGTCCGCTCGGCCGCGTGGCCGCGGCGGTCCTCGTGAAATGGCGCGATGAGTTTGCCCGCGACACCGCGCCGGAGGCGCCGGTGGTGGTCACGGCGGCGCACACCCGGCTGCCCGTCCGGCAGGTGCAGCTGCGGCTGAAGAAGTACCTCGCCCTGGCGGACCTGCCGGCCGACCTGACGCCGCACAAGATCCGCCACTCCTACGCGACCCATCTCTTGAACGCGGGTGCGGATTTGCGCCTCGTGCAGGAACTGCTCGGGCACGCCAGCCTGGCCACCACCCAGATCTACACCCACGTCAGCGTGGCCCACCTCAAGAAGATCTACGACCGGGCTCATCCCCGGGCGTGAGGGCCCCGCACCGCGATCAGGATCGCGAGCGCGCCGCCCTCCGGGGCCGAAGGGGTCATGCCCCCCTTGGCAGGGAGTGCCTCCTTTTCGGGGAAAAATGAAGCGGCGCCGCCCGGCGTTCAGAGGGCCGGCGGGGGAACCGGCCCGGCCGGTGGAACTGGCGCGGGCGCCGGGGGCGCTTGCGCCGGGAACACATCGAAGTCCGGGCCGAATTGCGCGAGGTAATGGATCGAGTAGGCGCGGAAGAAGACCAGCACAGGCAGCAGCACCACCGTCCCGAGATAGGGCAGGGCCATCAGGCAGCCCGCAATGCAGCAGGTGAGCACCACCGTGAGCAGGATGACCACCAGGGCGGCGAAAAAGAGCAGAAGCTGGAAGAGCAGGTACAGCACCAGTGCGCCGAAGTGGGTCCCGACCAATTGCAGAAAGGCGGACCACCCGGCCAGACAGGTGCCGCCACCGCGATACATGATCGGGACCACGAAATCCCGGGTCAGTTTGTGCACGAGGGCAAAGAGCAGGATCAGCCCCGCCAGCGTGAGTCCCAGGTTCACCAGGCTCCAGATCTCGGCTGGCAGCCACGTCGCACGAAGCGTGGTGTGGATCACGCGGAGCCCGATGAGGATCAGGAAGGGCCAGATCACCACAATGGTGGCCCCGGCGACCGCGAGGCGGAAGCGAAACAGGCTGTTGGCTTCGGGCCGGTAGCGCCGCCACGGCGCCGTCACTTCCGCCCGATTGTGCACCACGCCGTCCAGAAACATGAACTCGCCCCGGCTGCCCAGCCACAGAAAGAGCACCCACAGCGCCAGCAGGGTGACAATGAGCCCCGCCGCCAGCGGCGCGATCCACAGCAGGTTCGCGTGCAGAAAGGCGAGCGCGTGGTTAAGGCCGGCGCGCAGCGACTCGAGGTCGGCCCGGCCTCCCGGCCGGTGAAAATTCATGTTCCCGCCGCCTCCGCCGCCGTGACCGAGCATCGCCAGCCAGGCGCAGAAACCGAGCACGAACCACTTCCCGAGGTCGAAGGGACGAAAAAGGATCAGACCGGTGCGCTCGAAGGCCTGACCGACGGGTCGCGTGACGCTGATGGGGGCGCCGTTCACGGTTGAAGCGGGTGTCCCGGGGAAATAGCGAAGAATCCCGGGAGTTGGCAAGCCGGCGCTGCCGGACCCCCAACCGCCTCGCGCCGGGCGGAACGGCGGCAAACCGGCCCGCTGCACCGGATTCAGCCGCCGACACCTGAGCCCGCGCGCCGCCGCCCTGCGGGCCCTGGCGCCGACGCCAGGCAGAGCCCGGGCGATCGCGGACCGCCACCGGTCAGCGGGGTTTGCGCGCCTCGACCAGGGCGTCCATCGCCTCGCCGGTCTGGACCAGGCGCATGTCGCGGAAGCCGGCCTCTTCCAAACCGGCGGCGATCTCGGGGAAGCTGTAGGTG
>JBJKRV010000129.1:0-4270 GCA_046704465.1 Opitutaceae bacterium
GGCCTCGACCGGTCGGGCGGAAGCTATTTTTCTGGCGGCGACGCCGAGATGATCCGCCGCGTGCGCGCCAAGGGCCTGGAGGTCTGGTTTGCGCCCGCCGCTGCGGTCCGCCACCAAATGCCCGCCACCCGCACCACGTTTCGCTATGCCACGCGCCATGCCTTCGACTCGGCCCGTTCGCGGGTCGCGGACCGCGTGACCGAGCTTCGCGCGGACGGCCGCTCGGCCGCCGGCTACCTGGCCTCGCGCTTCGCCGGCAATTGCGCCAAGGCGTGCGGCCTGGGCCTGCTGGCGCTCCTCAACGCGGTCATCCTGCGGACCGGGGAGGCCAAAAAGGCGCTGGTCCGCGCCTGGCGCTGCTGCGGCTATCTCTACCAGATCCCGCGTTCGGCGGCCGGGAAATTCTGAGGCCTTCCCTACCGCCGCGCCGTCACTAGAGTTCCACCGTGGCAGACCGCCCCCCGCTTCCCGTCTCCGCCGTCGTCGTCGCGCGCAACGCCGCCGCCACCCTGCCGCGCTGCCTGGCCGGCGTCGAGGGATGGGTGTCGGAGATCATCGTCGTGCTGAACGACACCACGGATGAGAGTGAACTTGTGGCGGAAAAGCACGGCGCGGTCGTGTTCGAGACCGAATGGCGCGGCAATCGTGACACGAAGAACTGGGCCCTGGACCACGCCACGCAGCCTTGGGCGCTCGCCCTCGATGCCGATGAGGAGGTGTCGCCCGCTCTGCGCGCCGATCTGGAGGCGTTCTTCCGTGGCGCCGATCACGACCGCTTCGCCGGCGCGCGCTTCCCGCGCAAGGTCTGGTTCATCGACCGCTGGATCACCCACGGCGACTGGTATCCCGATCTGAGCCTGCGCCTGTTCCACCGCGGCCGCGCGCGCTGGGGCGGCGACGAGTTCGTGCACGAGAAGGTGGAGGCTGACGGTCCGGTGGCGACGCTTTCCGGCGACCTGTATCACCACTCCTTTCCGACGCTCAGCAGCCAGGTGGCCAAGATCAATCCCTTTGCCGATCTCTTCGTGGAGCAGCAAAAGGCGCGGGGCGGGCGCTTCTCGCTGCGCCGGGCGACCCTGCGGCCCGCCTGGCGCTTCTTTCGCGCCTATTTCCTGAAGCGGGGCTTTCTCGACGGTTATCCCGGGTTCTTCATCGCCTGGTCAACCGCGTTCGGCGCGCTGGTGCGCTACAGCCGGCTTTACGAGGCGGAGCACGGGAAGGAGCCGCCGGTCGACGCCGGTTCCCGGTAATTTGACTTCGAGGGCGCCTATCAGCGTAGATTAGCGGCCGAAAGATGTCCGACGAACCGCACCATTTCAGCCATGCCGCCGAGAAGTTGATCGGCGACTTCCGACGCGTGCCGCTGAACGAACCGAGGCGGATGCGCCGCCGGCCCGTGAAGCCGATGGCCCCCTTGATCGAGGAACTCCTCGTCAAGTACCAGATCGGCCGCCACTCCTGCGAGCAGACCATCCGCGACCACTGGCCCGAGATGGTCGGCGCGGCCAACGCCGCCTACTCCCATCCCGTGCGCATCGAGCGCGGGTCCCTGCTGGTGCTCGTTTCCCACAGCGTCGTTCGAAATGAGCTGTTCATGCATCGCGACTCCATCCTGCAGAAGATCCGGCAGTTGCCCGGATGCGACCACGTCAAGTCGCTCAATCTGGCGCTGGGATGACGGGCGCCGGGCGCGGCGGTGCCGGCCGGGTTTCATATCTCGATTTTTGAGCGGGGTGCGGCTCCAAACCGGAACCTATTTTCGGCGTTGGCGCCGGCGAAAATTCGCTTGCACACCCCGTTGGCGTCACGGATATTGCACCCTTGCGTTAGTGACAGCCCGTCGGTTGCGGGCTGCCACCATGACTGGCCCCGCTCCCGCGGGGTTATAACGGTGCCACCGGCCGGCGACCTGTAGTCAAAGGCGGGTGCCACGGAGCCTTTCTGACTCCCTTCAGTCGTGCAAACCGCCCAAGACCATGTCGATAACCAAATCCGAAATCATCACTCAGTATAAGGTACACGAGAAGGACACCGGCTCCTGCGACGTCCAGATCGCGCTGCTCACCGCCCGGATCAATCATCTGACCGAGCATTTGCGGCAACATCGCAAGGATTTCCACAGTCGCCGCGGCCTTCTCCACATGGCCAGCCGTCGTCGCAAGCTCCTTGACTACCTCAAGGGCAACGATCTGGCCAAATACAACGACCTGCTGCAGCGTCTCAACCTGCGCAAGTAACCGACTTTCCCGACGGGCGGGCCTATTCGAGGTCCGCCCGCCGTCGTTTCCGACCCTCATCCTCAGACCCGGGACATTTCCGCTTGGCGCCCTGACAGGCAGGGACCCAAACCGAAATCTCTCGCGCCTGGGAGGGGAGCGAAATCCGGTGGAATCACCGTTGAGAGACCCGCGCGCCGGGGCGGCCCAGCCGCAAGGCGCAAACCACGCCGCGCTTTCCGCGAGCGCCGCAGCCCGTCAGCAAACCGGGCGCGGTCCTTCGGTCCGCCGGCATTCGATCGATCCATGAATCAAAAACACACCGTCTCCGTTCCCGAGCTCAACCTCACCATCGGCACCGGCACACTCGCCAAGTTCGCCAACGGCGCCGTCACCGTCTCCGTCGGCGAAACCACCGTCTTCGTCTCGGCCACGGCCGCCGCCACCATCCGGCCCGGCCAGGACTGGTTCCCCCTCACGGTCGACTACCGCGAGAAATACGCGGCCGCCGGGCGCTTCCCGGGCGGCTACTTCAAGCGCGAAGGCCGACCGACCGAAAAGGAAATCCTCACCTCGCGCCTCTGCGACCGGCCCTGCCGCCCGCTCTTCCCTGAGGGTTTCCTCAACGAAGTGCAGATCATCGGCGTGCTGCTCTCGGCCGACCAGGCCCACGAGTCCGACATCTCGATGGTCAACGGCGCCTCCGCCGCCCTCGCCCTCTCCGACATCCCGTGGAATGGTCCGATCGGCGCGATCCGCGTCGGCCAGATCGACGGCCAGTTCGTGGCCAATCCCACGATCGAGCAGATGTTCTCCTCCAGCCTCGACCTGATCTACGTCGGCAATGAGAAGGACATGCTGATGATCGAGGGTTCGGCCGACCAGCTGCCGGAGGAGCGCTTTGTCGAGGCGCTGGAGTTCGCCCACCAGGCGATCCAGCCGATCATCAAGGCGATCAAGGAACTGGTCGCCGTGGCCGGCAAGCCCAAGCGCGAGTTTTCCCTCGTGGTCGCCAAGCCCGAGGCCCGCGCCATCATCGAGCGCGTGGCCGCCGACCGCATCGCCGACGCCATCTTCGGCAAGGAGAAGCAGGTCCGCCAGGCCAACGTCGACGCCCTGAAGGAGGAGGCCAAGGCCGCCCTGCTCGCCGAACTCGGCGAGGGCAACTTCGCGGACCACGACGTCGCCATCGTGTTCGAGGACCTGCAATACAAGGCCTACCGCCAGTCCGTCCTCGACAAGGGCGTGCGCGCGGACGGCCGCGACGCCACCACCATCCGCCCGCTGACCTGCGAGGCCGGCGTGATGCCCCGCGTGCACGGCTCGGCCCTGTTCCAGCGCGGCGACACCCAGGCCCTGGTGTTTACCACCCTCGGCCCCACGAAGGAGGCCCAGGACCTCGACGCCCTCACCGGCGGCGCCCGCTCCAAGAGCTTCATCCTCCACTATAACTTCCCGCCGTTCTCCGTGGGCGAGACCGGCCGGACCACCGGCCCCGGCCGCCGCGAAATCGGCCACGGCGCCCTGGCGGAGCGCTCCCTGCTCCCCGTCGTGCCGCCGGAGGACGTGTTCCCCTACTCGATCCGCCTCACCTCCGAGATCATGGCTTCCAACGGGTCGACCTCCATGGCGTCGATCTGCGGCGGCTGCCTCTCGCTGATGGACGCCGGCGTGCCCATCGTCGCCCCGGTCGCGGGCATCTCCTGCGGCCTCATCACCGAGAACGACGAGACCGGCGCCATCAAGCGCTGGGTCACCGTCACCGACATCCTCGGCGAGGAGGATCACTTCGGCGACATGGACTTCAAGCTCGCCGGCACCACCGAGGGCATCACCGGCTTCCAGCTGGACCTGAAGATCAACGGCCTGCCGATCGAAATCGCCAGGAAGGCCATCTTCCAGGCCCGTGACGCCCGGATCGAGATCCTGCGCGCCATGCTCGGCGCCCTGCCCGAGCCGCGCAAGCAGCTCAGCCAGTACGCCCCGCGCATCCAGACCATCCAGATCGACCCCGAGAAGATCGGCCTGCTCATCGGCCCCGGCGGCAAGACCAT
>JBJKRV010000130.1:0-6350 GCA_046704465.1 Opitutaceae bacterium
GCCACGAACAGGTCGGGAAACCCGACCTGTTCGTGGCGCTCGACTGCGGCACCAACTCGCACGACGAGCTGGCTTATCTGGGCGCCCAGGGCGTCGACCTGCTCGTCATCGACCACCACCGTTCGAAGGAGCGGGCGCTGGAGGGCGGCGTGCTCATCAACCCGCACGTGCACGGCGGCGCGCCGGATGCGCCGTGGCGCAACCTCTGCACGGTCGGCCTCGTGTTCAAGCTCGTACACGGCCTGCTCAAGCAGCTCCGCGCCGAGAACCACCCGGTGGCCTTCCGCATCCGCCTGCGGGATTACCTCGACCTCGTCGCCAGGGGCACGGTGGCCGACCTGGTGCCGCTCGACGGCGAAAACCGCATCCTCTCGCGGCATGGCCTGCGCATCCTGCAACAGACCCACCGCCGCGGCCTGCGCGCCCTCATGGACGTGTCGGGGATGAAACCGGGCCAGGAAATCCAGCCGGTCGACATCTCCTTCCGCCTCGGGCCGCGCATCAATGCCAGCGGGCGGCTGGCGGATGCCGCCCTCTCGGTCGAGCTGGTCCTGAGCGACGATCCGGCGTTTTGCGGCGAGGCCGCGCGCCAGCTCGACGGCTTCAATCGCGAGCGCCAGGAAATCGAACGCCAGATCACGGAGACGGCCGAGCACATGGTGGAGGAGCGGTATCCCGGCGATTGCGGGCTCGTGCTGTTCGACGAGGACTGGCATCCCGGAGTGGTCGGCATCGTGGCCAGCCGCGTGATGCGCAAGTACAACCGGCCCTGCATCGTGCTCGGCCGGGAGAACGGCTTTGCGAAGGGTTCCGGCCGCAGCGTGCGGGGGCTCAACCTGGTGGAAACGCTGGGGAGCTGCGCGGACCTGCTGGCCAACTGGGGCGGGCATCCGATGGCGGTCGGCGTCTCGCTGCCGCGGGAGAACCTGGAGGTCTTCCGCGAGCGCTTTGCCGCCGCCGTCCGGGCGGCGCAATGCGGCGAGGCGGGCGAGGCTCCGCTGGAAATCGCGGCATGGCTCGCGCTGGATCAGGTGCGCGACCGCCTGCTCGACGAACTCGACCTGCTGCATCCGTTCGGTCAGGGCAACCCCGAGCCGGTCTTCGGCTTGCGCGCCGTGCAGTTCTCCCGCCGGCCCGACGTCTTCAAGGAGCAGCACTTCCGTTTCAACCTGCCCGACAGCCACGGGCGCCGCGTCTACGGCGTGGCGTGGAAGCAGGCGCACCGGCTGCCGCCGGTCGGCGTGCCGGTCGATCTGGCCGTCCAGCTCGCCTGGAACGTTCACAACGACCGCAAGCTGCTGCAGATGGAGCTCGTGGACTGGCGGCCGAGCGACGCGACCGGCGCCCCGGCCGCCGGCTGACCCTCCCGGTCGGCGGCGAGTTGCGCTCCCTCAACCCAACTTCACGCTTGCGCTTCGGAGTGAAAGACTGCTTTTTTTGCCCCTTTGCCGGGCGCCCATAGCTCAATTGGATTGAGCATCAGACTACGGATCTGAGGGTTGGGGGTTCGACTCCTCCTGGGCGCGCCAGCTCCGCCGCGCGCGGCGGCTGCCGGGTCACGCGGTCTTCGGCAGCAAAACCCCGAGCTCGACGGCGTGCGGGTGCTTCCGCTTCACCTTGTGCAGCCGGGCCTTGCGCCGCAGCATCCGGTCGAGACGGTCAACCAGCAGATCGACCGCCTTGTGGCACTCGTCCGAGGCGACGCTGCAGTTCAGGTCCGGTCCGTGAATGGCGATGTGACCCTTGGCGATGAAAGGGTGGGCGACGTCGTTCTTGCCGTCGTACTCCAGTTCGACCCGGATCCGAACGATGCGCTCCTCGTGGCGAAACAACCGGCCGACCTTCTCGTTGACGTAGAATTTGAGCGAGGGGGTCAGTTCAAGATGAATGCCGGAGACGATCACTTCGTTCTGGATGGGCGATCTGTTCATGTTTGTGATTCCTTTCAGGTTGATTGAACAAAATCCACGGGCGCTCGCAGCATTCGTCATGCCCGGCGCTTCCCGAATTCATTATCCGCCCCGCCTCCCTCCGCCCGACCCCTGAATCTTCCACTCCGGGAATTCCATTCATTGGACCGATCAGTAGTGTGCACCCGATGCCCCGGTTTTTCAATAACACTCGTGACAATCCGACGCCGTCGCGCGCCCTTCAGGCCTGGATGCCCGGAAGAGGAAGGTCATGACCGATAGGATCGGCTCCGAGCCCCCGCTGATCAACCCCGGGGAGTTTCGTTCATGGATTCTTTACGAAGACGAGCGCCTGCTGGCGCTCGACAAGCCGGGCGTGATCGTCTGCCATCCGTCGAAGCGCGGCCCCTGGTCGAGTCTGGCGGGTGCGGCGCGCGAATATCTGGGCCGGCCGGCGGTGCACCTGGTGTTCCGCCTGGATCGGGAGACCAGCGGCGTGGTCCTGCTGGCCAAGGACGGCCCGACCGCCAGCCGGCTGCAGAAGGCGGCGCAGCGGCGCCTGATCGGCAAGACCTACCTCGCCATCGTGGACGGCGACTTGCGCGAGGCGGCGACGGCGAACCAGGCGCTCGGCCCGGATCCGGACAGTTGTGTGACCATCCGGTCGCGCGTGGTCGAATCGGGCACGCCCGGCGCCCAGGAGGCGGTGACATGGTTCGAGCCGCTGGCCTGGGGTGGGGGTTGCACCCTGGTCCGCGTGCGGACCGGAACCGGTCGCAAGCACCAGATCCGGGTGCATGCGCTCTGGCTTGGGCACCCCGTCGTGGGAGACAAGCTCTACGGGCCCGACGAACGGCTCTACCTGGAATTCGCCCAGCACGGCTGGACCGAGCGCCACGCGAGCCTGCTGCCCCTCCCGCGCCAGGCGCTGCACTGCGCGGAGGTGGATCTGCGCGCCGCGGGCGAGCCGCATGTGTTTCGCGCCCCGCTGCCTCCCGACCTGCGCGGCTTTTGCCGGGAACGGATGGATGTGGATCCGCAACGGTTTGAAGCGACCGGAGCCGCCGAGGACCGCGGATGATCCGCCCGGCCGGCCGAACCAAGTCGCGGGCCCGCGCCGGGGGAGCGCGGCGAGGGAGACCCCAACGGACAGCCGACGGGCCTGAAGCGCGCTAATGCGCGATCAGCTTCAGGAATTCGTCGTTTGATTTCGTCTTCGAGAGCCGGCCGACCATGGTCTCGGCCGCCTCCTCGATCTTGAGCGGCACGAGCGCCCGGCGGAAGAAATGGATGCCTTCGAGGCGCTTCGGATCGATGAGCAACTCCTCCTTCCGGGTGCCGGAGGCGGCGATGTTGATCGCCGGCCAGATGCGCATCTCGGCGCATTTCCGGTCGAGGACCATCTCCATGTTGCCGGTGCCCTTGAATTCCTGGAAGATCACGTCGTCCATGCGGCTGCCGGTCTCGACCAGGATCGAGGCGAGAATGGTGAGCGAGCCGGCTTCCTCGGTGTTCCGGGCGGCGGCGAAGAGCTGGCGCGGCTTCTCCAGGGCACGCACGTCGAGGCCGCCCGAGCCCGTGCGGCCGGAATTGCGCTGGGTATTGTGGGCGCGGGCCAGACGGGTCAGCGAATCGAGCAGCAGCACCACGTCGCGTCCCACCTCGACCAGGCGCTTGGCCCGCTCGATGCACATCTCGGCGACACGCAGGTGGTTCTCGACATTCTCGTCGTTGGAGGATGCCCAGACCTCGGCCGGAACGCTCCGCTTGAAGTCGGTGACCTCCTCCGGGCGTTCGTCGACCAACAGGATCATGACGTGGCACTCGGGGTGGTTTTCCAGGACGCCCAGCGCGATGTCGCGGAGGAGGGTGGTCTTCCCCGCGCGCGGCGGCGACACAATGAGGCCGCGCGTGCCCTTGCCGACCGGACAAAAGAGGTCCATCGCCCGCGTGGTCATGCGGTGATCCTTCATTTCGAGCGTCAGCTGCTCGTCCGGCGTGATGGTGGTCAGCTGCGTGAACTCGGTCACCCGTCGGCGGGCGTCAACGTCCAGGCCGTCGACTTTTTCGATATAGCGGACCTTGGGATTGGGAAAGCGGTCATCCGGCGTGGCGGTCGCCGTGATCATGCTGCCCTGCTTGAGCTTGAAGCGCCGGATCAATTCGCGCGGCACAAACGGGTCCGTCGTCCGGCGTTTGCCGTTGCGGGCGAGGTCGAGCAACGTGCCCGCCTTGTTGCTGTCGAGATCGAGGATGCCTTCGACACGGAGGACGTTTTCGGGAGTCGGAGTTCCCGGGGCGGGTGCGGCTGCCGGGGCCACCGCAGAGGGCGACGATGCGTTGTTTTCCATACAGAATGTTTCGAAAAAAACCTCCAAATGCTTGAGACCACGCGAACCTTGGGTTGCGTAAGGAACTGCTCCTTAGTTCCCAACCTTCAACTCAGGTTACTTGTGACCGATTCAACGATTACCTCAGTTTCTCGTGAGAGCAGGGTTTTCAAGCCCTCGGCCGAGTTCAAAGGCCAAGCAAACCTAGGAGGATTCGCCACTTACCGTAGGCTCTATGCCGAGTCTGTCAACGCTCCAGAGAAGTTCTGGGCCCGGCAGGCGAAGGAGCTCCTTCTCTGGCGCCGGCCGTTCAAAAAGGTGCTGCAGTGGAAGCTCCCGCACGCCAAGTGGTTCTCGGGAGGTTACTTGAACGTGGCCGAAAACTGCCTCGACCGCCACTTGGGAACGCCCCGGGAGCACAAGGCGGCGCTGATTTTCGAGGGAGAGCCGGGCGACGTCCGCACGCTCACCTACCGCCAGCTGCACACCGAGGTCTGCAAGTTCGCGAATGTGCTGGAGTCGCTGGGCATGAAGAAGGGCGACCGCGCCGCGATCTACATGCCGATGGTGCCGGAGGCCGCCGTGGCGATGCTGGCCTGCGCGCGCGTGGGCGTGGTGCACACGGTGATCTTCGGCGGCTTCAGCGCCGAGGCGATCAAGGACCGCGTCAACGACTGCCAGGCCAAGCTCGTCATCACCGCGGACGGCGGCTGGCGCCGCGGCCGGATCATCGAACTCAAGGCCAGCGTCGACCGCGCCCTGTCCAACACCCCCAGCATCCAGCACGTGATCGTGCTCAAGCGCTGCGGGAACGAGGTGACCATGGACGCCGGCCGCGACCGCTGGTGGCACGAGCTGATGGCCCGCGCCCCGTCCGTGCACAAGGCCCGCGCCCACGAGGCGGAGACCCCGCTGTACATCCTCTACACCAGCGGCTCGACCGGGAAACCCAAGGGCGTGCTGCACACGACCGGCGGCTACCTGCTCGGGGTGACCCTGACCACGAAGTACGTTTTCGACATCAAGGACACCGACATCTACTGGTGCACCGCCGACATCGGCTGGGTGACCGGCCACAGCTATGTCGTGTACGGGCCGCTCGCGCTCGGCACCACGGTGTTCATGTACGAGGGCGCACCCAACCACCCCGAGGGCGACCGGTTCTGGGATCTCATCGACCGGCACGGCATCACCGTCTTCTACACGGCGCCCACCGCCATCCGCGCCTTCATGCGCTGGGGCGACGACCTCGTGAACCGGCACCACCTGCGTTCCCTGCGCCTGCTCGGCACGGTCGGCGAACCGATCAATCCCGAGGCGTGGATGTGGTACCACCGGACCATCGGCAAGAAACGATGCCCGATCGTCGACACCTGGTGGCAGACGGAGACCGGTGCGATCATGGTGACGCCGCTGCCGGGCGTCACGCCGACGAAACCGGGTTCGGCCACGCTGCCGTTCTTCGGCATCGTGCCGAAGGTGGTCGACGAGACCGGCGCCGAGGTGCCGCGCAATACCGGTGGCAAGTTCGTCATCACCCGGCCCTGGCCGTCGATGCTGCGCACGCTCTGGGGCGACGACGAGCGCTTCAAGCGCCAGTACTGGAGCGAGCTTCCCGGCGTCTATTTCACCGGCGACGGCGCGCGGCAGGACGAGGACGGCTACTTCTGGATCGTGGGTCGGATTGACGACGTGCTCAACGTCGCCGGGCACCGGATCGGCACGGCCGAGGTGGAGAGCGCGCTCGTGGCGCACCAGGCCGGGGGGGAGGCCGCGGTGGTGGGACGTCCCGATGAGCTCAAGGGCAGCGCCCTGGTCGCCTTTGTCACGCTGAAGTCCGGCGTGCAGCCGTCCGATCAACTCAAGGACCAATTGCGCGCCCACGTGGCCAAGGAGATCGGCTCGCTCGCCAAGCCCGACACCATCCGCTTCGCGGCCGGTCTGCCCAAGACCCGGTCGGGAAAGATCATGCGGCGCATCCTCAAGGAGATTGCCGCCGGCGGGGACGTGAAGGGCGACATCACCACCCTCGAGGATTTCTCGGTCGTCACGACCCTGCAGCACGAGGAGTAGGCGGCGGTCGGCCGCACCCGGCGGATCTCAATCGGAT
>JBJKRV010000131.1:0-2754 GCA_046704465.1 Opitutaceae bacterium
GTCCAGGTCGGGTCGCCCAGGATCGTGTAGGGCTTCCATTCCGGCGCCCAGCTCTGGACCTTTTGGCTGACCACCTGGCGGAGACACTTGCCGGCGCCGTCGGGGCGCTCGACGACTTCGAACACCCCGCAGATGTCCGCCGTGTAATGCGGCAGATAGCCCCAGCGCCTGGGATCCGTGTCATGGTCGAAGTTGTCCGCATAGGGGAACGGGAAGGGCCGCGCGGGCGGCACGTCCGCAAACGAGCCCTTCCGCTGTCCGCGGGTCGTCGACAGCGTGTAGATCGCTTCGGGCTCGAAGGTGCAGGTGAACGATCCGTCGGCCGCCGGCCGCACATCGGCCTGGCGCGTGAACCATGAGTCCCGGGTGGTCCGCCACACGCACAATGCGCGGCGCGAGAGGTCGCCCTCGACCTGGAAGCGCACGGTCTGCGGCTGGGTGGCGCCGGAGGTTTCCACGATGACGCTGTAATCGCCGGCGTCGGACCGCAGGGTCACCACCGAGCCGCCGCCCGCGAGCCGGCCAAAGCCGCCGCCAACGTAGTGCCAGCCGATCTTCGTGAACTGGCCGTAGTGGGCGTAGGCCCAGAGGTTGGGCTTGATGACGTAGTGCCCGCTCCAAGGCGTGCTCGCGAACATCGCCGGCGGCTGCTCGTAGTAGGGCTCGATGGGGTAGGTGGACCCGACCAGGTACCAGTTCACGATCTGGGTTGCGCCGTCCTCGATGAAATTGAGGTTGAAGAGGTGGACGATGCCCAGGGTGCAGGCGTAGTCGTCGGCGTACTTGGGCGGCCTTCCGCCCTCGTTGTAGGCGTGTTCCTCGGTGTCCCACACCGGCTTCTGGAGGCGGTCGAGCGTCGCGCGCACCGCTGCCGGCATCGGCACGGCGGTCAGGCAGTGGTTGCTGACAATGTCGATCGCGTGCTGCAGCGCCGGATCGGCCGCCAGTTGCGGGATCCAGGCCCACATGCGCGCGTCGCCGGCCTCGTCGAACGCGTGCAGTTTCACGCCGCTGAGGCCCGCGCGGTCGAGGGTCTCCCGGAACCGGATCGCCCAATCGGGATGCGGGCCGCGCTCGTTGCGGCAGCCGATCGCGTCGAGATCGAGGCCGTAGTGCGCCTTCAGGCCCTTGATCCAGTTCACGTAGTAGTCGCACATGTCCTGCGACCAGAAGTTGCCGTCGCCGATCCAGCCCGGGCAGCCCCAGGCGCAGGCGTCGAGCGTCAGCGCCGGATTCCGCTGCTTCGCCTGCACCATCAGCCACCACTCGTAGCCGCGGCTGTAGTTCTGGTCGTGCCGCGTGCGCATGTGGGTCGGCTCGGTGCCCTGGGTGGAGTTCCCGTCGCTGCCAACCTCGACGTACAGGGTCTGCATCGAGGCGCCAAACTTGGGCTTGAAGAGCAGGTCGAGGATCTGGCTGCGCTGCGGCTCGGGATAATCCTTCAGCAGCACGGACGTCGCGCCCCCGCCGCTGACGGCCCCCACGCCGTCAAAGACCTTGCCGGGCACGGTGCCGTCCAGCGTGAAGGTCTGGTCGGGTGGCACCGTCGCGGCGGGGCCGGTTACGGCCGTGGCGGCGAGCAGGATGACAAGGGCAAAGCCAGGATGATGGAGCAGAGTATGGTGCATGATGCCGGAGAACGATGGGATGACCGGAAACGCCCGACGGCAATCAGCAATCGAAACGCTGCAAATGCGCCCGGGCGACATTCGGTCGTCGCATCGGCGCGGGCGTTCGATGGCGCCACATCCGTGCGATTGGGAATGGCCCAAACCGGGTGCTCGTGAATTATGTGCCTTTTTGCGGCCTGCCCGCCATGACCATGGGTCAGGGATGGTGTACAGTGCCACCCATGCCGACGGTCCGGGTCAACGGCCTCAACCTTCATTACGAGCTGCACGGCGACGGGCCGCCACTCGTGCTCGTCATGGGCCTCGGAGGCGACATTTCCCAGTACGGTTGGCTGATCGAGCGGCTGGCCCAGGGGCGGCGGGTCATCGCCTTCGACAATCGCGGCGCCGGGCGCTCGGACATGCCGGACGTGCCGTACACCATCGAACTGATGGCGGATGACACGCTCGGACTGATGCGGGAGATCGGACTCGAGCGGGCCGATTTCCTGGCGATTTCGATGGGCGGGCGGATTGCGATTGAGATCGCCCTCCGGCATCCGGAACGGGTCGACCGTCTCGTCCTCGTGTCCACGGCCGCCCGGGTCATCCGGTCGCGCCGTCGCTGGCTGCTCATGAGCGTGCTGCCGCGCCTGCCCTGGTTCCGGGGCCGGTACCCGCAGCCCTACCGGGCGTTCGCCCGCCAGCGCGACGCCAGCGGCGCGTACGACGGCACGGCGCGGCTGCCACACCTGCGCGTGCCGACGCTCATTCTCAACGGACGGCGGGACACCGTCGCGCCGTTTCACCTGGCGGCGGAAATGCACGCGGCCATCGCGGGCTCGAAGCTCCTGGCGTTCGAGGGAGGGCACGTCTTTTTCCTCTTCCGGGAGCGGGCCCGTTTTTTCGCCGTCGTGGAGGAATTTCTCCGGCCCTGGGCGTAGGTGAACGCGCGACCCAGCCGGTGGTCCACCCCGGCCGTGGCGCACGAGACCCGCTCAACGCTCGGTAAAGAACGCCACGCCGCCGGCCATGAGGAGGAAGAGCCCGGGAAGGAGCCCGTAGGGAAAATAGAGGAAACAGCAGGCGACGCCGAGGAACAGCAGCCACACGCCCCGCCGGGCGGATTTCGACCTCCGGGGCT
>JBJKRV010000132.1:0-9366 GCA_046704465.1 Opitutaceae bacterium
CCCCCGGGCCTAGCCGAATGCGCGCCGCGGACGCCCCCGGGACTGCCAACGCCGAGCGACTCGGCGCCCGGCGGGCCGCGGGTCACTCGGGTGGAACCGGCGCTCCGCGCCGGTTCAAGCCGTTCCGTCCCGGCGGATCGGATGGAATCGACTCACTTGCGCTCGGTGAAGAACGCGACGCCGCCGGCCATGATGAGGAAGAGCCCGGGAAGGAGGCCGTAGGGAAAATACAGGAAACAACAGGCGACACCGAGGAACAGCAGCCACACGCCGCGCCTGGCGGATCGCGACAGCCGGGGCTTCGGGCCGGACGGGGCGGGCGAAGGCGGCGTCGTCGGTTGAAGGCCGGAACTCACGGATCCGTGCATATCACGACGGCGCCGCCCGACAAGCGGGCAGATTCCGTGCGCTCCGTCAGTCGCGGCGCCCGGTCAGCAGCGGCGCGGGCGGCTCGTGCAGCACCTTCTCGAAAAACTTGCCGGCCGGGGTGAGCTGGAAGCCGTCGAAGCTCTGCAGGAGCGTCGGCCCCCATTGGGGGTCGAAGTCCCAGGCCACCCAGCTGATGCCGCGCTCCTCGAGAAACCGGGTGATGCGCCGGCCATAATCGTCGGGGCCGGCCGGTTCGCCCGGCCTGGCGTTGAAGCCGATTTCGGTGGCGATGACCGGGTATTTGTGGGCGGCAAAGGCGAAATCCTCCTCCCAGCGCGGCTCCCAGGGCTGCGCCCGCTTGGTGGGGTAGGGGTGGACGACGTAGCCGATGCCCTCCGCGCGGACCGGATCGGTCCGGAGCGGGTCGAGGTCGTAGGCCCAGTCGAAACCGGCCACGAGCGGGACGGCATGGTTGCCGCAGGCGCGGATGATGCGGATCATCTCCTCGTTCATCGCGCGCCAGTCGGACCAGCTCTCGGTTCCCAGCATGCCGCGCAGGACGGTGGGCTCGTTGAAGAGTTCGAGGAAGGCCACGGTGTGGTTGCCGCGGAAGTGCACGGCGATCGTCCGCCAGAAGTTGAGCGTCTCGGGAAAGCTGGTGTCGTACATCGGCGCCTGGAACATGCCGGCCTTCAGGTTGCCGATGGAGTGCCAGTCGATGTCCACGTAGAGGCCGACGTCGGCGCACCAGGCGACGGCCTGGTCGAGCAGCTTGAGGTAGCCGGCGGGCGTCTGCTGGCGCCAGGCGATCGGATGCACGGGAATCCGGACGAGGTTGGCGCCGAACGCCTTCACCGCCGCGAACAGCGCCTGGTCCCACTGCCCCTGGTCGACGAGCTTGGTGGGATCGGCGATCGACACGCCGCGGAAAAGCACGGGCGTGCCGTCGGGATCGACGAAGCGGTTGCCCTTGACCGAGATCAGCGGCATCTGCGTCGCCTTCGGATCGGGCGCCGGCTGGCGCCAGTGATTCGGCTGCCGCCACCAGGCGGAGGATGGTGCTACGGTCGACGGGCCGGCGACCGCCGGACCGGCCACGGCGAGTCCCAGCAGGCAGCAGAGAAGATTCCGGGCGTTTGGCTTCATAGAGGGAGGGGCAAGGGCGCGGTTCGCGCGGGGCGGGGGACGCAGGGGGATTGCCCTGAACCAATCGGCTTTCCGCGCCGAGGCAACCGCGGCGATGCAATGGTCCGGTCGCCGGTGTGGCGTCCCGAGCTCCCGCCGGCCGCTCGGTCCGCGGCCGACCTCCGACGCTGGACAAGATCCGCCGATTTCCGACTTGCCAAACCCGCGGCCGGGCCAGTCACTACTGCCGCCATTTTGTCCAACGTGCATCTTCAGGTTCCGTGGCAATTTGACGTTTCGCGCCAGCCATGGTTGGCGCGCCGGCTTTGTTCCAGCCGCGGCCTCGGGGGTTTCAAGCCGGCTCGCGACCGCGGCGGGCTCCGGCAGGTCCGCAGCGCCGGCGGCACGCGATAACGGCGCCGGCCTCTTCGTCGCTTCGCTTCAACTTCATCCACCATGCCGGCCGAAACGACTCCATCGCCATCGGGCAGCAAGCACGTCTGGCGTTTCGCGCGCATGGGCGGGCTCGACCAGGTCCGGTTGGAGACCGCCGACGATTTCCGCCACCTCGCCACCCTGGATCAGAAACTCTGGGTGGCGCTGAGCTGCCCGACCCGCGGCCTGGAGATCGACGAGCGGACGCTCGCGCTGATCGACGGGGACGGCGACGGGCATGTGCGGGCGGCGGAACTGATCGCCGCGGTCCAGTGGACCTGCGCCCGCCTGAAGGATCCGGGCATCCTCGCGGCGCGGGAAACCGCCCTGGCGTTGGCCGCCGTCGACGACTGCACCGAGGACGGCGCCCGCGTGTTGGCCGCCGCCCGCCACGTTCTGGCCGGCCTGGGCCGGCCGGACGCGGCAACGATCGCGGTCGACGACACGGCGGATCTGCCCAAGGTGTTCGCGCAATCCAAGTTCTGCGGCGATGGCGTCCTGACCCGGACCGCCGCCGGCACCGACGCGGAATTGCAGCAGCTGTTCGACGACATCATCGCCACGGTGGGGGGCGTGCCGGGGCGCGGGACGGCCGCGGGTGTCGACGGGGCCACGCTGGGGAGGTTTTTCGACCAGTTGCAGGCGCACGCCGCGTGGGCGGAAAGCCGTGAAAAACTGGAAGCCGCCCTCGGGGCCGATGCCCTGACAGTGGCCGGGGCTTTTCAGGCGGTGCAGGCGAAGGTCGCCGATTACTTTGTGCGGTGCCGGCTGGCGACGTTCGATTCGCGGGCGACCGGCCCGCTCAACCGGACGGAAGCGGATTTCGTCGCGCTGGCCGCCAGGGACCTCGCGCCGGCGGACGCTTCGCTGGCCGCGCTGCCGCTCGCCCGGATCGAGGCGGGCCGCGCCCTGCCGCTGACGGAGGGAATCAATCCGGCCTGGGACGCACCGCTGGCGGCCTTCCGCACCGGCGTGGTGGACCCGGTGCTGGGGACGGGCCGCGAGCGCTTGACCGAGGCCGACTGGGAGGCGGTGAAGGCCAAGGTCTTGCCGTGCGTGGCCCTGGTCGCCGCCAAGCCCGCGGTCGCGGTCGAAGGGCTCGGTCTGCCGCGGATTCGCGCGCTGCTGGCGGGCGACGGCCGGGCCCGCCTCGAAGCCCTGCAACAGCAGGATCTCACGCGGGCGCCGGAGTTCGCCGCCATCGACTCGGTGGTGCGCCTCGTCCGGTATCATCGGGATCTGGGCCGGCTGCTGAACAACTTCGTCTGCTTCGACGACTTCTATTCGCCCGATCGCTGGGCGACCTTCCAGGCCGGCACGCTCTATCTCGACAGCCGGAGCTGCGAGCTGTGCATCGAGGTGGCGGACCCGGCCGCGCATGCGCGTCTGGCGACGTTGAGCCGGATGTACATCGCCTATTGCGACTGCCGGCGCGCCGGGGAGCCGGTGAAGAAGATCGCGGTCTGCATCACCCAGGGCGACAGCGACTACCTGATGCCGGGGCGCAACGGCGTGTTCTACGACCACCATGGCCGCGACTGGGATGCCACGATCACCCGGGTGATCGACAATGCGATCTCGGTCCGGCAGGCGTTCTGGCTCCCGTACAAGAAGCTGTCGAAGTTCATCGGCGAACAGGTCTCGAAGATCGCGGCGGCCAAGGAAAAGGCCGCCGGCACCGCCCTGAGTAGCGGGCTGGCCGGCGGCGCCCCGGGCGCCAAAGGCGAAACATTCGATATCGGGAAGTTTGCCGGCATCTTTGCCGCCATCGGGCTCGCGGTGGGCTACCTCGCCGGGGCGGTGAGCGCGATCGTGCTGGGCTTCGCCAAGCTGGCGGCCTGGCAGATGCCGCTGGCGGTGCTGGGCGTCCTGCTGCTGATTTCGGGTCCGTCCGTGATCATCGCCTGGCTCAAGCTGCGGCAACGCACGCTCGGCCCGGTGCTCGACGCCAACGGCTGGGCGATCAATGGCCGGGTCAAAGTCAACGTCCCGCTCGGGACCGCCTTCACCGAACAGGGCCGCCTGCCCGCGAATGCCATGCGGTCGCTGGACGATCCCTTTGCGGACAAGCGGGCGGTGCGCCGGCGCCGGATCCTGGCGGTGTTCCTGGTCGTTCTGCTGGCGCTGGCCGCGGCCGAGTGGTGGTTCCTTTTCCGCAAGCCATCCCGTGTCGCGGCCCCAGCCGGGCGCACCGCGCCCGCCGCCCACGCGCCGGCGCCGGCCGGGCACAAGTAGGCGGGAAATCCGTCATTCGTGAAGGGGGCGGTTGCAGCCGGCGGCATTTGCCGATCTTGTGCGTCGCGTGGCCGCTTCCATTGGCATGCTCGCGGTGTTCGACGTCGACGGCACCCTGTGCGACACCCAGGGCAGCGATGGGCTGTGTTTCGGCGGTGCCGTGGAGCAGGTCACGGGCCGCAGCTTTGGCGCGCAGGACTGGACCGCCTACGACGAGCCGACCGGCACGGCGATCGCGCGCGAACTGCTGGCGGGGGATCCGGACGCCGGCGCGAAGGAGGCCGCGATCAAGGCCGAATTCCTGCGCCGCCTGGAGGCCCGGCAACCGTTGGCCCCGGACGAATTCAAGCCGCTGCCTGGTGCCGCGGCGTTCGTCGCCCGCCTGAGACGCGAGGCGATTTGCGACGTGGCGATCGCCACGGGCTGCTTCGACGTCAGCGCGCGGTTCAAGCTGCGTTGTTGCGGGATCGACCTGGACGCCTTCCCGCATGCAACGTCGAGCGACGCCCCGCGCCGCCGGGACATCATCCGTCTGGCCGTGGAGCGGGCGGGCTACGATCTGTCCCGCGCCGTTTTTTTCGGCGACGGCGCGTGGGATGTCCATGCCACGAGGTTGATCGGCGTCCCGATGATCGGCATCGGGCGAAAGACCGACCGTCTCCGGGCCCTGGGCGTGGAACATGTCTTCCGGGATTATACGGATGCCGGCGCGATCATTGCGGTGTTGACGACACTGGTGGACGGTCGGCCCGGGTAGCGCGCCGGTCGCCTTTCGCGCAAAAAAGCGCGCGGATCGCTTGTCGACCGCGGGGGTTGCGACACGTTCCCCGATGGACACCCCCTCAATCACTCCGGAACGGATCCTTCAAACCGGTCTCGCCTTCTGGGCGGCAAAGACGCTGCTCAGTGCCGTGGAGCTCGAAGTCTTCACCCAACTGGCCGGGCGCGCCGAGGACGGCGAGGCCCTGCAGCGGCGCCTCGGGCTGCACCCGCGGGGCGGACGCGACTTTCTGGACGCGCTCGTCGCCCTCGGGTTCCTGGCCCGCGAGAACGGCACCTATCGCAACACCGCCGAGACCGACCGCTTCCTCGACAAGCAGAAACCCACCTACGTCGGAGGCCTGCTGGAGATGGCCAATCACCGCCTGTACCCGTTCTGGGGGCATCTCACCGAGGCCCTGCGGACCGGCGAGCCGCAAAACGAGGCCAAGCATGGCGAGGATGTCTTTGGCGCGCTGTACGCGGATCCGGATCGGCTGCGCGAATTCCTCCGCGCCATGTCCGGCGTCAGCCACGCGGCCAACGAGGCGATCGCGACGCGTTTTCCCTGGCGCGACTACCGCACCTTCGTCGATCTCGGGACCGCCCAGGGCGACCTCCCGGCCCAGATCGCCCGGCACAATCCACACCTCACGGGCACCGGCTTCGACCTCCCGCAGGTGAGGCCGATCTTCGAGGAATACATCGCCTCGCTGAAGCTGAGCGAGCGGGTTCGTTTCGCGGGTGGCGATTTCTTCGCCGACGGGCTGCCGGCTGCCGACGTGGTGCTGATGGGGCACATCCTGCACGACTGGGACCTGCCGCGGAAACGGATATTGCTGGCCAAGGCCCACGCGACCCTGCCGCCGGGCGGGGCCGTGATCATCTACGACACCTTGATCGACGACGATCGCCGGGAACGCCCGTTCGGTCTGCTGATGAGCCTCAACATGCTGGTGGAGACCCAGGGCGGATTCGATTATTCCGGGGCCGACTGCCAGGGCTGGATGCGGGAGGCGGGGTTCCGGGAGACGCGGGTGGAGCATCTTCTCGGGCCCGACTTCATGGTCGTCGGCATCAAATGACGGAGTCGGCGGCGAACCCGTGTAACTGGTGAAGTGCCTGAAGGGATTTTTATCCGCCTTGGTGGAGCGCGTTGCTGCGCCCGCCTCAGCCCACGAGGGGTCCCCGCCGCTGACAGCGCGGCGGATGGCGGAGGCCGGATCCCCACGCGCTCGAGCGTCTTGGAACCAGCCGGTCCGCCAAACAGGAGTCCCAAACCGGCCGCAGTGCAGGCAAGCCGGCCCCAGGCAGTTTAGGTTGAACCGTGGCCGTCAGCAGGTTCGTAGCTGCGATTGCCGGGGACTGGCGAGTCGGTCCACTCGCTGGCGCTCGCGGCCACATTTTTTCTGGAACGGATCTACCGCACCTCGCCGGCCGCATGCTTGAGCACCACGTGGGAAAGGATGGCCGTGTCCATCCGGTCCGGCACGTGCGAGCAGAAGCCGATGCCGACGTAGAACGGAGCGTCGAAGTGCAGCTCGGCCGTCTTTCCGATCCGATGCATCGGTTCGCCGTGCAGGCTCACGTAGAGCGCGAAGGTGTCCCCGCGCTTCTCGATGCCAAGGCGGATGGGACGCTCGCCCGCGTGACGGGGACGTTCCTCGACGTGAAAGACCTCGGCGATGTCGGCGCCCTGGGTCGGCCGCATCGCCAGGTGGATCAGCCCGCGCCCGTGCAGGGCGGACATGATCTCCCTGGAATCGTCGCTGAGATCCTGGCGGATGACCAGAACGGCCTTGCGGTCGCTGTAGCCCTCCGGGTTCGGAAAGCTGATATCGGCGGCCAGCGAGACGTCGCCCGACATCCTGCACCACAGGAAACGGAATTCGTCGCGCGTGTACCAGATGTTGTAGCTGGCGGAGTTGATGGTGTACCGGCCGGTGGCCGCGTCGTAGCTCGCGCTGCCGGCCAGCAAGGGGGCGCCGATGTCCGACTGGCCGGTGAAGAGTCCGATCGGCGTGTCGAAGTTGCGGCTCGGACGGTGAAAATCCGGCGGGGGCGGCACCTGCCGGTGGGTGGCGGTGCCCGGCCAGGCCCAGTCGGGAAATTTGAGCGGCTCAGATCCAGGAAGCATGGTGGCGGTTCCGATGAGAAGAAGGAGCAGGTGCGAGCGGAGGGGTAGTCTCACAGCACCGCCCAGATTACCGATCCGGACGACAAGGGCAAATCCCGACCGACGAAGCAATGGGGGCGCCTGGTCGATCCGGCGTCCCGCCCGGGATCAAGCCCGACCGGCATCGTCGCCGAGGGCGCGATTCACGAGGGGGGCGACCCGCGTGCCGAGCAATTCGATGGCCCGCAGAATCTGACCGTGCGTCAGGGCGCGGTTGTCGAGCAGCAGGGTCATCCGCGAGAACCCGCCGAGATCGCGGTGCGCCGCGACGATCTTCGCCGCCACCGTGTCGGGATCGCCCACCATCAACGCCCCGGCGGGACTGCATTGGGCGTCGAACTGTTCGCGGGTCGGCGGGGGCCATCCGCGTTCGCGTCCGATCTTTCCGAAGACGTCGCGGTACGCCGGCCAGAACGTCTCGAGCGCCTGCGCGGTGGTGTCGGCGAGAAAGCCAATGAAGTGGATGCCCACCGACGGACTGCGGCCGGGCGGCCCGTCTTCGCGGCGATTTTCGCGGTAGAGGTCGATCAGGGCGCGAAACTGCCGCGGGCGGCCACCGATGATCGCCACCATCAGCGGCAGCCCGAGGCGGCCGGCGCGCACGGCGGATTCCGGCGTGCCGCCGACGCCGATCCAGACAGGCAGCGGGTTTTGCACCGGACGGGGGTACACGCCCTGCCCGGTGAGCGGCGCCCGATGGCGGCCGGTCCAGTGCACCTGGGTTTGCGCGCGGATCTTCAGCAGCAGGTCGAGCTTCTCGGCAAAGAGTTCGTCGTAGTGATCGAGGTCGAAACCGAAGAGGGGGTAGGATTCGATGAAGGACCCGCGGCCGACGACGATCTCGGCCCGGCCGCGGGAGATCAGGTCGACCGTGGCAAACTGCTGGAAGACGCGCACCGGATCATCGGAGCTGAGGACGGTCACCGCGCTCGCGAGCCGGATGCGTTGCGTGCGGGCCGCGGCGGCGGCGAGCAGCACCGCGGGTGCCGACGACACGAAGTCGGGGCGGTGGTGTTCACCGATGCCGAACACATCGAGACCGACCCGGTCGGCCAGTTCGATCTGCTGCAGCAGTTCCTGCACGCGGGCGACGTCGCCGGTCGGGCCGCTCCGGGCGGTCGCCACGAAACTGTCTACGCCGATTTCCATGAGGGAGTGCCGGCGCCTGGGCGGCGGCGGCTCCATCGATATAGCCAGAAACCGCGGTTTGGCCAATCCGGGCCGGCGGCGAACGCGACCCCTACCGGTTGCGCCGCGCATCGATTTCGCCGCGTGGAACCGGAAAAGGCGGCGGGCCGCTGGCGAAGGGGAAGTTTCGGGATAGGCTGGAGACCGTCCAGTTCAACGGATTCCCCAGGGTCGACCGCTTCCCCATTCCTGCGGCGGCTTCAACGCAAGGATTCGCGTTGACCGGGTGCTTTTCAAAAACGCCCGTGGCTTAACCTCAATCGCAGACACATCATCCATGAGCGCAAAAGACAAGGTCCGCCAAGCATCACAGGAGTTCTACGCCGCATTGACCCGCATGGCCAACGGCGACGCCAGTTCGATGGCCAGGGTTTGGGCGCACAGCGGCGCGGTTACGGCCCAGCACCCGCTGCCCGGTCGGGACATCGGTTGGAACGCGGTCTGCAGATCGTTCGCCAAGGTCGCCACGCTCGCGTCCGAGGGGAAGGTGCGGCTGAAGAGCCAGGTGATCCAGGTTTCCGGGGATGTGGCCTGCGAATTGGGCATCGAGGTCGGCCGGTTCAAGATGGCCGGAAAGCTGGTCTCCATTGAGCAGCGCGTGTCCAACGTCTATCAGCGAAAAAGGGGGGCGTGGAAGCTGATCCATCATCACGCGGATCTCTCCCCCGCGATGATCGAGGCGCTGAAACGGCTTTAGCCGTCGTCAACCCGAGGAATTTTAGGGCCGGGACGCAGGCGGTGACGCGGCCCCTGGCTTCTGGACCACGGCCAGCGCCGTGACGGCCAGGACCGGCACCTGCGGCGAGTTGGTTTTGATCGTGATCAGCCCGACCGCCGTCCCGGCGCGGAACGGCGGAATGGCGGTGACTCGCAGTTCGAATTCCCGTTCCGGGCGCACCGTTGTCAGCGCGACGGTGAAAGCCCGGCTGGCACAGGTCGGCGCCGCGAGATGCAGGGGCGTCGCCGCGTTGTTCGTGATCCGGATGGTCTTCGTCTCGCTGGCCGTTGCCCCGGCGACGGGGTTGAAGACCGCATTGGATGGCGCGACCGTGATCGGGTTCGACACCACGCCCTTGAGG
>JBJKRV010000133.1:0-14520 GCA_046704465.1 Opitutaceae bacterium
GCCCGCCGCGCCCAGCAGCAGCAGGGCCATGGCAAACGTCGCCGACATGGCACCGCCGCCGCCGGTGTATCCGGGCCGATGCACGATTTCGGCCTCGCCTGGCGATTTCTTCAGCCGCTCCTGGAACGCCGTCAGCTCGCCTTGCAGGTTCTTGATCAGATCGTCGGTCGCCAGGGTGAACCCGCGGGCGCTGTCGGCGCGCAATTGCGCGCCCACCTGGACCGCGGTCGAACCCGCCGATACGGTGCTCACCCCGGGCGCCCGGAAAAGCAGCTTGCGGCTGGGTATGTCGTAAACAACGGCTTCCATCAGCGTGCTCGTGTCGTTCTTGTTTCCCTTCACCAGGTAGGCCCCCACGATCGTCCAGTACGCGAGCGAGAGTTTACTCGGGTCGGTGAATTGCATCTGGTCATAACCCACCAGGACGATGACATCGATGCCCAGGAGGTTGCGGACCTGGTCGAGATTGCCGAAGCCGCCGCCCGGCCGCAGGTAGCCGGGCGGAATGACCTCGATCGACCCGATAAACGGCCGGTTTTTGAATTGGACGGCGACGCGTTCCAGCAACGCGCTCTTCTGGGCATCGCTGAAGTCCTCGCGCCGGAGGTTTCGCGCCTCGGGCACAAACGCCAGGCCCACCCGCAGCGGCAGGCGGAGCACCGGAATGGACGGCGCGACGATCGGGTCGCGGGCGTCGGGATAAAGGAACGACACGATGCTGCTCGAACGGTCGATCTTCCTCGGCCCGTACAGGTTGAACACCGCACACGAACTCAACATTCCGCACAGCGCGCCCGCCAGCGCGGCGGTGCGGAGCATCCGGGGTAGGCTCATGGTGCCAACGACCATAGGGGTCCGCCGGATCTTGCCAATCTGGAAGCGCCGGCACCCGGTTCATCGGACTTTACCGTTTGACCTGCCGGACAGTGCGGGTACTTAGCTCCCTTCCCAGCCGGTGAACCGGGTCCATATCAAAACCTACGGTTGTCAGATGAACGAGCGCGACAGCGAAGCGGTCGCCGCCATGCTTCGCACCCGGGGATACCGCATTGTCGCCGACGAGGAGAATTGCGACATCCTGCTCCTGAACACCTGCAGCATCCGCGAACTCGCCGAACAAAAGGCGCTGGGCAAGGCCGGACATCTCGCGGCCCGCAAGCGTCGCGAGCCCCGGTTCATCCTCGGGATCCTGGGCTGCATGGCCCAAAACCGCGGCGCGGCGCTGCTGGATCGCCTGCCCGACGTCGACCTCATCGTCGGGACGCAGAAATTCCACCAGGTGCCCGGTTACCTCGACAATCTCCGGGCCGCCCGTGAAGCCGGGGCGCCGACGGGCGCCACGATCGTCGACATCGACGAGGAATCCGGCTCGCAGAACACCATCCGCGACCACCTGCTGCCGGAGCGGCCGGTGACGGCCTTCGTGTCCATCCAGCAGGGCTGCAACATGGACTGCGCCTTCTGCATCGTGCCGAAGACCCGCGGCGACGAGCGTTCCCGCCCCATGGAGGACATCGTTGCCGAGTGCCGCGGGTTGGTGGAGCAGGGCGTGCGCGAGATCACGCTGCTCGGACAGATCGTGACCAGTTACGGCCGCCGCGATTACGCCCACGCCGGCGGAGTGACGCCGTTTGTCCAGTTGCTCGAACGCCTGCACGAGCTCGACGGCCTGGCGCGGATTCGTTTCACGTCGCCGCACCCGCGCGGATTCAAGGCCGATTTGGTCGAGGCGTTCGGGCGCCTGCCGAAGCTGTGCGAGTACGTGCACCTCCCGCTGCAATCCGGCAGCGACCGGGTTCTGCGCGCGATGAACCGGCCCTACACCCGCCAGCGGTACCTGGAGATCGTGGCGGCGCTGCGGGCCGCGCGGCCGGAGATGTATTTTTCCACCGACATCATTGTGGGGTTTCCGGACGAGACCGAGGAGGATTTCGCCCAAACCTGCGAGGTCTTCGAGGCCGTCAATTACGACATGGCCTACATCTTCAAGTATTCGGTGCGCACCGGTACGGCGGCCGCGACGATGCCCGGGCAGGTGGAGGAGGACGTCAAGGAGGAGCGCAATCAACGCCTCCTGCGGCGCCTCGAGGCGAATTCGCACCGCCGGAATCAGGCCCTGGTGGGAACGACCCAGGAGGTGCTGGTGGAAGGGCCCGATCGCAAGGGTCTCCGTTTTGCGGGCCGGACGCGCGGCAACCGGACGGTGCATTTCGCCGCGTCCGAGCGCCTGATCGGCCATCTGGTGCCGGTCAAGATCGGACGGGCGACCGCGGCCGCGCTCTACGGCGAGGTGGAAACGGCGGTGGAATCGTGAGCGAGAGAAAGTCTTGATCGTCCTCGTTCTCGTGATCTTGCTCATCATCCTGATTCACACCACCGACCACGCCCGCGCCCTTGTTCGACCACGAGATCAGGTAAGACCAAGGGCACGGGGACGACGCTGATGTCCCTTTTCCTCGCCACCCTGCTCCCGGGCCTGCTTCTCGCGGCGGTCGGCGTGCTGCTGCTCTCCGGCGGCTCTGCGGTGGTCGCCGCCTGCAAGGCGCTCCCGCGCTCCCCCGCCGCGACCCTCGTGCTTTTTGGCGGCGGTGTCCTTTGGTTCCTCATCCGGGTCGCGCAGATGGGCCCGGCCGACCGGATCATCGGCCAATCCAATGTGCCGTGGGTGCTCGGCTTCGCGGCGCTCGGCGTCCTGTCGTTCAAATACGTGCCGGACTTCCTCGCGGTGCGCGGCCTGAGCATCCTGATTCTGCTGGCCGCCGACCCGTTGCTGCGCGCCGCCTTCATGGAGTTCGAGCATCCGCAGCGGCTGTTCATGGTGAGCTTCGTCTTTGCGGCCATCATCGCCGCGATCTACCTCGCGGCGGTTCCCTATCGCCTGCGCGATTTCTTCCAATGGCTGTTCGGCCGGCCGGGCCGCGCCCGGATTGTCGGTGCGGCCGTGTTCGTCTACGGTCTCCTGCTGGTCGTGGTCGCCTTCACCTACTGACCATGGACACCCCGCCGAAGGAAGCGCACGGCCTGCTCCTGCTCATTGCCGGGCCCACCGGCACCGGCAAGACGACGCTCTGCCAGCGCCTGGTCGGGTCGCACCCGGGGATCGAACGGGTGATCACCTGCACCACCCGCGCCCCGCGCGAGGGGGAGAAACATGGCGTGGACTATTATTTCCTCGGCGAGGCGGAATTTGACGCCGCGCTCGCCAACGACGAACTCCTCGAGTGGGCCCGGGTGCACAATTCCCGCTACGGCACGAGAAAGAGCTCCGTGTTCAACCGCCTCGCCCGCAATGTGGATCTCGTGGTCAACGTTGACGTCCAGGGAGCCCAGGCCTACCGCCGGGTCTTCGAAGGCCACTCGACCATGCGCGGCCGCCTGATCTCCGTCTTCATCATGCCGCCGAACATGGAGACCATCTACGACCGCCTGGTCTCCCGCGGCCTGGAGACTCGGGACCAGATCGAGCGGCGGATGAAGACCGCCCTCTACGAAGTGGAGCAGTGGGGGCAGTACGACTACTGCATTGTCACCGGCACCAGGGACGAGGATTTTGACCGCCTGGATGGAATTTGGCGGGCGGAGAAGTGCCGCGTATCCCGGTTGCGGCAGGCGATCGCCAACGCCGATTCGCGGCTTCCCTTCCACGCCTGATTTGCGGCGCCCTCAGAGGAGGGATGTCGGCAGCGTTTCCTCGGGCTCGAACCGTGGCGGCGCCGGACGGGGACGTGCGCCCGAACGCAACCGGTCCGGCAAATCGGGCGCGGTCCGAAACTGGTACACCCGGTGTTCCCGCGTCACCGTGAGCAGGCTCCGGCTGACCAGATCGAACAGGTCGTCCCTGGCGGTCTGATGGGTGACACCGTGGCTGCGTTGATGGCCGGCAATGATATACCGCGCCTCGGGACACCGGAGCGCGTGATCGATGAGCGCCTGCTGTCTCGAATTGAGCGTGGCGAACCCGCGCCAGCGTCGCCCCGTCTCGCCCAGCCGCTCCTCCTTCAGCCGGTCCCGCTCGCGCCGCCGCCGGCAGGCCGCTTGCAGCACCATGGCTTGATGAAGGACGAAGTAGGTCAGGTCATTGCCGTCGGTCTCGGTTTGCAGAAAGGTGTCCCGGTAGCGCTGCTCGTCCTCGAGGAGGAGCGGCGACAACGGCAGGAGCAGGATCCTCGGATAACCCTGTCGCAGCATCGCCCAATGGAACAGGGCGCGACCGGCGCGGCCGTTGCCGTCCGGAAACGGGCGGTCATGCGCGACCCAAAAATGCAGCACCACCGCCCGGATGAATGGAGGGACAAAAAATCCCGGCGTGTTCCCGTTTGCGAAGTCGAGCATCCGGCCCAGCCGCGCGGGAAGCTCGGCGGCCGCCGGCGGACGATAGACGCCTTCCGACCCCTCAGGCACATGAATCGGATCCGATTCCCGGCGAAACCGCCCGGCGCCGCCTCCACCGTCGGGCAAGCCCTCCAGAAGTTCGCGATGGAGTTCGAACAAGCCGGCCTGGGTGAGTGGCGTCCCGGCCAACGACGGCAGTTGTTGCAGCGTGCGATGGCAGGCCCGGATCATCACGCTGTCTTCGTCGACGGCCTCCCGTCCTTCCCGCAGCATCTCGTTGGCCTCGGTCGGATCCGCTGCAGCCCCCGCCAGCCGCGCCGAGCCCACCGCCTCCTCACGCAAAGCCGAAGCCTCGGCGCGTTCCCGGCCCTTCCCCCAGGAGAATTCCCGCTCAATGCGTTCGAGGTCGTGCATCGCCTCAACGGCCCTATCGGGAACACCCAGAAAAAACGGGCTGCCTGACGCATCGATCAAATCGATGGGCCTAAGGTGTCCCCGCCTCGCCAATTTGATCGCCGCCCACCGCGCCTCCCTGCCGACTGTGACCCCTTCAACCTCCGGTTGGACTTGCTCCCAATGCGGATAATCAAACCCTGCCTGCATCGATTCCAGCGCCTCGACGACAGACGCCCACTGTAGCGGAAGTATATCCAGGTAATTAGGAGGAACTTCCATCGTGAAACATCATATCCTAACTTCCACAATTATAGTATTTGTTTCCAATCTATAATGTCAATTTCATAGATATTTGGATATCTCGCGCCAACAAGATTTGTATGCTACACCCTTGGGGGCGTTTTTCTTGCCGTAAATACCCGCAGAATCCGCCTGATTCAGGCCTCGATCTGAGGCCGCTTGGGGTCGGGCCAATCGAGGTGGAAGAACTTACCGCGGGGTTGGTCTACGCGTTCGTACGTATGAGCCCCAAAGTAGTCTCGCTGGCCTTGGAGCAGACTGGCCGGCAGACGCGCGGCGCGGTAGCCATCGTAGTAAGCCAAGGCAGAGCTGAACGTTGGCGCGGGTACTCCATATTGGGCAGCCAAAGCCACAACCTTCCGCCAATTCTCCTGGGCACTCTGGACCGTCTTGTTGAAGTAAGGATCCAGCAAGAGATTGGCCAATTTTGGATTACGCCGATAGGCCTCTGTAATCTTTTGGAGGAATACCGCCCGAATAATGCATCCGCCGCGCCATATCTGGGCAATCGAGCCAAAATTGAGCGTCCAGTGATACTCCTTCTGGGCCTCCCGCATGAGTTGGAAGCCCTGGGCATAGGAGCAGATCTTGGAGCAATAGAGCGCGTCATGGACCGCTAGAATCAGGGCCTTCTTCGCCCCGGTGAATTTCCTTTTTTTCGGCCCCTTGAGGATGCGCGACGCAGCCACACGCTCCTCCTTCACTGCGGACAGGCATCGAGCAAAGACTGCCTCGGAAACGGTCGGCGCCGGTACTCCCATATCCAACGCGTTGATGCTTGTCCACTTGCCGGTTCCTTTCTGTCCGGCGGCATCCAAGATGACGTCGACCAGCGGCTTTCTCTTCGTGACCGGGTCCCTCTGCTGGAGAACATCGGCGGTGATCTCGATCAGATACGAATCGAGGACGCCACGATTCCATTCGGCGAACACCGCGCTGATTTCCGCCGGCTTCAGCCCAAGCAAACCCCGCAACAGGTCGTAGGCCTCGCAGATCATCTGCATGTCGCCGTACTCGATGCCGTTGTGAATCATCTTCACATAATGGCCCGCACCGTCAGGTCCGATATAGGTGGCGCACGGGACTCCTCCCACCACCGGGTTTCCGGGAACCGCCCCAACCAAGGGTCGTCCAGAGGTGGCGTCCACCTTGGCTGCGATGGCGTTCCAGATCGGCTCCAGTTCCCGGTAGGCCGTTTCGTCGCCTCCAGGCATCAGCGCCGGGCCAAATCGCGCTCCGGTCTCGCCGCCCGAGACGCCGGAGCCGATGAACCGAATACCCTTCTCGCGCAACGCCTGTTCCCGCCGGATCGTGTCCGTCCATTTGGCATTGCCGCCGTCAACGACGATATCCCCCTCCTCAAGGAGCGGCACCAAGCCGTCGATCACCGCGTCCGTGCCCCGCCCCGCCTGCACCAGGATGACGATCTTTCGGGGGCGGGAGAGCGATTGAACGAATTCCTCGAGCGTTTCCTTTCCCACCAAGCCGCCGGGAGTGTCGGGATTTTCCGCCACGAACTTGGTCATCTTCTCGGTCGTGCGGTTGTAAACCGAGATCTGAAAGCCGTGGTCCGCGATATTGAGGGCGAGGTTTTGACCCATCACCGCCAGGCCGACGAGTCCGATATCTGAGAGCGCTTTTGTCATAGACGGGCCCATTTGAAGGAAACCCGCCGCAAAGCCAAACAATTCTCCGCCCGCCCGCCTTCAGGCGGCGGGCATCGGTCACCAGTGCGCCGTCGGCCGCGACGGAAAGAACGGCGCGATCTCATTCACGAGCGGCGTCAGGAATTTCGGCTCGTTCCGCTGGTACACCCAGGTGCAGCACACCACCACGACCGTTCCGATCACCATTGCGAGCAGGAGGACGCGGTTCATTTTGGCCGCCTGCTTGATCACGATGATCGCGACGATCAGGACCAGGATCGCGAGTCCGAAGTTGATCAGATTCTTCCTCGGAATCGCCTCCAGCCTGGCCATTACGCTCACTGCGAGCACCAACATGGCTGTTAATAGTACACCATCGATGCGGGTTTTCTACCGCGGAACGCCACTCTGCCAAAGATTTACATTTTTGTCTCAGCCGGCGGCTCCGTCGATTTTCCATCGCCGTCGCCCAGCCAGGCGGACACTCCCGACCGATAGTGCTCCTTTTTCCAGATGGGCACGCGGGCCTTCATTTCGTCGATGACATAACGGCAGGCATCGAAGGCCGCGCCACGGTGCTCGGCCGTGACGCCGGCCCAGACCGCCAACTCGCCAACCTTCAGGTGGCCGACACGGTGCACACAGGCGGCTGCCAGGATCCCAAACCTGGCCCGCGCCTCCTCCAGAATTCGGGTGCCCTCCTTTTCGGCGAGCTCGGCATAGGCCTCGTAATCCAGGCCGATTACTTCCTGGTTGTCGTTGCGGTCGCGGACCCGCCCCTCGAAGGTCACATAGCCGCCACTGCGGGAGTCCAGCAACTCCCGTCGCAGAACCTCCGGATCAAGCGGTGCGCTGGTGATTCGAAACATGGCTCTGTCATCCGCCCGCAAACGGGGGAATAAAAACCAGCCGCATCTCGCTCCGCACCGGGGTATCCCCCGCCGCAAATTCCCCGTCGACCGCGATCCGGATCCGCGCCGCCGGCAGGGTGAAGCCGTGCCGCCGTGCGAGTTCCTCGTACAGCGCGGCTGCCGTCTCCGCCCCTGTTTCCACGGCCTCCTCCGCCCGTCCGGCCCGATCGCGCAGTATCGCGTAATAGCTTACCCAGACCTTCTTCATCGATCGCCCTTTCTCCGCTCGTGCTTCCGCCGCGGCCGACTCGTCCGCGGCGGGTTGGGCCGCGGGTCCCACCGGTAATCGTGCTTTCCACCCGTCTTCCCGATCAGTCGCACCTCGCGAATGACGATCCCGTGGGAGACCGCTTTGGCCATGTCGTACAAGGTCAGCGCCGCTACGCTCGCGCCGGTCAGCGCTTCCATTTCCACCCCGGTCTTTGCGTGCGTCTTCACCCGGCAGTCGACCGTCACCTCGCCGCCGCCCGCCCCCGGCTCGATCGCGACCTGACAGTCCTCCAAGGGAAGGGGGTGGCACAGGGGAATGAGTTCGCTCGTCTTCTTCACCGCCATCACCCCCGCCAGGATGGCGGTTTGAAAGATCGGCCCTTTCTTCGTCGCAATGTCGCCATCCCGCATTCGGCGCGCCAGGGCGGGTGGGAGTGTCACCACCGCCCGGGCGTGGGCCGTCCGGCAGGTCACGCCCTTGCCGCCGACATCGACCATTGTCGGCCGGTTTCTGTCATCCACATGGGACAGCATGACCTTAATTTCGCGCAACCCCGGGCGGGCGCAAAGCCAATTCGCTGCGGCCTCATCTCCATTTCCAAAACCGCACCGTCGCGCCGGCTGGAACCGGCTCCGCCCCCGGCGGCAACTCGAGAAATCCGTCCGTGCCCGCCAGCCCGGCAAAATCGCCGGAGGTATTCAATGGTGACGGCATCGCGCGCGGTTCTCCCGAAGATCCCGGCGAAATCCCGGCCGGAACAAAGCACGTGAGTCTCGGGCTGCCGGCCGCCGGGGCCGCCAGCACGACCCTGGCGGGAGCGCTTGGAACCCGCCCGCTCATCTTCTCCAGTGCGGGCAGCACGTACCGGTGCAGGCAGACGAAGGAGGAGGCGGGGTTCCCCGGCAATGCGAAGACCGCGTTTCGCCGCGGACCGCGTCCGAACCAGAAGGGCTTTCCGGGTCGCTGGGCCACGCCGGAAACCATGCCCTCCACGCCGAGCGCATCCAACACCTGTGGCAGGAAATCGAATTTCCCCTTCGACACCCCGCCCGTCACGAGCACCACATCCTTCGCGTCGAGCAGTTCCCGCATCCGGCGCTCGATCTCCCCGCGGTCGTCCCGGAGGTGATGCCGTTCCGCATCCGGGTAACCGGCGGACACCAAGGCGGCCCGCAAGGCATAGTCGTTCGAACGCCGGACCTGATGGGGGGCGACCGCCGACCCCACGTCCACCAACTCGTCGCCCGTGGCGAGCACCGCTATGCTCGGCTGCGCGCTCACGGTCAGGCGCGCGCAACCGCAGCCGGCCGCCACCGCGATCTCCACTCCGCCCAGCCGCACGCCCGGAGGGACGATCATGGTTCCCGCCGTTCGGTCGGACGCCCGCCGATGCACCGCCTGACCGGGCTCGAGGCGCGAGCCAGCCGTCAGCTCCATCCAGTCGTCCCCGCGCGACACGTCTTCATACGCCACCACCGCATCGGCCCCGGCGGGCAGCACCGCTCCCGTCATCACTTCAATACAATCTGTGTCTCCCTGCAGTTGCTGCGGCGGCGTTCCCGCCGGCTGCACGCCGGCGATGCGAAACCGCCGGATCCCGGCCTGCCAGGCCGCATGCCGCACGGCAAACCCGTCCACCATCACCCGGTCAAAGGGCGGCAGGTCGCGGTCCGCCACCAAGGCCTGGCGCAGAATCCGCCCGTGGGCCTCGGCCAGGACACACGCCTCCTCTGGCAGGGATTCCACCCCTTCCAGCACCCGGCGCTCAGCCTCGGCCACGGAAATCATGGCGACACAGTACCAAGCGGTCCGTCGAGGGCACGGAGGAAATCGCGGTTTTCGTTCGCCTCTTTGCGGTTGTCCGGCTTTGCGTTTACGTCTTTCCCACCATGCCTGACCTTCGGGACCAGTTCGACCGGCCGTTGCGGGACCTCCGCATCTCGGTGACTGATCGCTGCAATTTCCGCTGCCCCTACTGCATGCCGGCCGAGGTTTTCGGTCCCGATTATCCCTTTTTGAAGGATCCCCAGGTCATGTCGCTGGAGGAGTTGCGCCGGCTCATGCGCCAGTTCGTCCGGGCCGGCGTGACCAAGGTGCGCATCACGGGCGGTGAGCCGCTGCTGCGCCGCGACGTGCCGGACCTGGTCCGGATGCTCAAGACCGAACTCGGGGTGCCCGAGGTGGCCCTGACCACGAACGGCTGGCTGTTGGCGCGCGCCGCGGCCGGCCTGGCCGCCGCCGGACTGGACCGACTGAATGTCAGCCTCGACAGTCTGCGGCCCGAAACATTTGCGCGGATGTGCGGAGGTGGTCCCGGCCTGCGGGTGGAGCGGGTCCTGGAGGGAATTGCCGCCGCCCGGGAGCACGCCCTGCCCGTGAAGCTCAACATGGTGGTACAGCTCGGGGTGAACGACGGCGAGATCTGCGAAATGGCGGAGTGGGCCCGGCAGCGCCGGCTGACCCTGCGCTTCATCGAGTTCATGGATGTCGGCAACCACAACGGCTGGCGGCGCGACCAGGTGGTGCCGGCCCGGGAGATCGTGGAACGGATCGGCTCGCGCTGGCCGCTGGAACCGTGCGGCCCCGCCTATCGCGGCGAGGTGGCCGTGCGTTACCGCTACCGCGACGGAGCCGGGGAGATCGGGCTGATCAGCAGCGTCACCGAACCCTTCTGCCGCGATTGCCATCGGGCCCGGCTTTCGGCGGACGGCCGCCTGTTCACCTGCCTGTTTGCCGCGGCCGGTTGGGACGTGCTGGGGGCCATGCGCGCCGGCGCCACGGATGAGGAGCTGTTTTCGTACCTGACGCGCGTCTGGAACGGGCGGATGGACCGTTATTCCGACGAACGGGCCGAGCTCCTCGCCCGGCACGAAACCAGGCTCAAGATCGAGATGAGTTATATCGGCGGCTGACCGCCGGCTTCGCACCCGGCCGTCACCGGTACCGCGAGGACCGGCCGAAATAGTTCAGGGTCCAGACCTCGCGCCAAACCCGGAAGCGCCCCTCGTGGGTCATCTTGCCGAATTCCTCCCGCTGCTCATACGGCAGAAGAAACCCCAGCTCGGTATTCAGGCGCTCGAGCTCGAACTGCTGCTGGTTCAGATCCTCGACCGGCTCCATCAGCCACGGCACGGCCTCCCGACCGCTGGCTTCGATCCGCCGCCGGTGCCGTTTCAAGAGTCGCGGCAGGCTGCGGCACCAGGGGCGCCGCTCCACCAGCCAGTTCTCCGGATAAAAACCTCCGAAAGGCAGGTAGAGATTGTCCGTCACATAACGCAGGCCGTCGGCCGTGCGGGTCATGACCGTATAGCAGACCGAGATGGCCCCGTTGGGCTGGGGGACAAACGTCACCTGGATGCGTCCCAGCGCCCGCGGGTCCTGGTAGATTGACAGGCGAAGATAGATGCCGCCTCCGATCTCGGCCCGCAGCGCCTGCACCTGGCTGTAGCCGTGGCGCCGCAACCACTCCCGGACCCGCAGCAACCGCGTGTGAGTCGGCCATTCCTCCCCGCTGGAGTTGACGACATAGCGCGGAAACAGCGGCAGGGTGCTTTGGTTCAATGCGGAAATGGCCAGCCAGCTGTACCCGGTTTCCACCAGGAACCAGATCAGGAACAGGACCAGCGCCAGCACCCACAGGGGTCGCGTGCTCCAACCCCACTGGATCGCGAGAAAGGCGCCGCCAAAAGCGAACAGCAACCAGCGCAGCCAGCGCACGAAGATCGCGAGCACCGGCGACGCGAGGCGCTGGTTCAGCGAAAACAGGACCAGCGAAAGCATCGCTGCGGCCAGAAGGAGGTAGATGAAGTCGAATTGCACAGCCGCTTGTCGGGCGCCGTGCCGGATCACCGCCGGCCCGTCGCAACCGCGCCTGCTCTCAGCTCAGCCGCACCGGCATGATGACGCAGATGAAGCTCTCGAGCGTCTTGAAGACCCCCGGGCTTACCTCGTCCTTGAGCTCAAAGAAAACCTCATCCTTGGCCAGCGCCCGCAGGGGATCCATGAGAAACTGCGGGTTGAAGGCCACCTGCAGATCGGGACCACTGTAGGACACGGCCATGGATTCATGCGATTCGCCGAAATCCGGACTGGAGGCGGTGATCTCCAGCAGGTTGCTGCTCAGCTTGATCTTCACCGAGTTCGCCTTCTCGCTGCAGACCAGGGCCGCCCGGTGGACGCACTGCAGGAGCAACTCCCGCTCGAGTTTGATTCGCTGGTGCGTCTCCTTCGGAATCACCTGCTGGTAGTTGGGATAGTTGCCTTCGACCACCTTCGAGAACAGATAGATGCTCTCGACCAAACCGCTCGTATCCTTCTCCGTTGCGATCTGGAACGCCGCCCGGCGATCATTGAACGCAATCTTGAGCTTGGCGCCCTTGTCCAACAACCGCAGCAACTCGGCGACGGTCTTCGCCGGCAGAATGATGCTCCCGGCGCTCGCCGCCGGGATGTCCATTTCCTTGCTGATGAGCGCCAAACGCCGCCCGTCTGTCGCCACCAGTGACAACTTGCCATCCCGGAAATTGAAATAGACCCCGTTGAGAATGTAACGGGTTTCGTCGGCCGATTGGGCGTAAGCGACGCAGCGGAGCATGTTGCCGAGCTCGCCCTGCTCGAGGGCAAACGACTTCTCGTCCCCGAATTCCGGCAGCGGCGGAAACTCATCCTTGCCGATGCCCATGATCCGGAACTGCGATCCGCCCGACGCCAGCTTGACCTGATGGGAGGACGACGACTCGAGCGTGACGTCGACATTGGGCAGCTCGCGGATGATGGTCGCCAGGCGCTTCACGGGCAGCGTCACTGCGCCGATATCCTTCACCTCCGCCTTGATCTTGCAGCGGATTCCCAGATCGAGATTCGTGGTCGTCAGCGAGATGTGATCCTTCTCCGCTTCGATCAGAACATTGCTCAAAATGGGCATCGTGGCCTTCGAGCCGACGACGTTTAGCACCTGCTGCAGCCCGTTGCTGAAATGATCACGATTGATTTTGAACTTCATGTAGGGTGGAGAAGCGGCGCCCGAGGGATGATGTAAACAAAGGGATAATCGGAATGGGATTCAATAAGGATTTATTCCATCTTATTATGGGCGGTGAATAGTTCCAACAAGCCGTTTTGCGGGGGCCCGCCGGGAGTGAAACCGGTGTCGCCGGTTCTGTGGATAAAACGCGGATAACCCCGGGGAGGGCCGACCTTGTTCACGTGCGGGATCTGTTGGTCGGGTTATTGGGATGGAGTTGGGCGGTTCTTCACGGGTTGTTTTCGCCGGCGGCGTTCGTGCGACAGTTGCTGAACGCGCCGGGCGTGCCGAAAGAGTCCGTAGAAGATGTAGCCGAGAAAAAGAGGGACCAGGGCTTCTTCCTGAAGCCAGAAGACAAACCCGACGATGAATGCGATGTAGACGAAGGTCGGGAAGCGGGTCTTCGTCTGCCAGTCGATCTGTTTGAAGCTGGGAAAGCGGACGGTGCTGACCATCAACAGGGCGATCAGCAGCAGGAGAACGGGCAACAGCAGCGCCACCCGATGGAGTTCCCGGCTGTCCTCAGAGAAGTTGAGCAGCAACAGGACCAGCGAGGCCACGGTGCCCGCGGCGGCCGGGACGGGTAGGCCGATGAAATCCTTGTTGGTGTCCTTGGGCTTGTGGAGAAGGGGGTTGGTGATGACGTTAAATCGGGCCAGACGCATCGCCGCGCAGAGCAGGTAAACAAATCCGATGAACCACCCGATTTGGCGGAAAACGGGATATCCTTGGGTCGGCGACAGGATGAGAAAGAACGTCATCAGGGCCGGCGCGACTCCGAAGGAGATGACGTCGGCCAAGGAATCGAATTCTGCGCCGAAGAGCGACTCGCGGCCGCCCAATCGGGCCAGACGGCCGTCCAAGGAGTCAAAAATCACCGCGGCGAGAATAAACCAGACGGCCTGGGTGTAGAGATCGGCCGGGGTGCGGCCGTAGGTACCCGGAGCGATCGCCTCCAATCGCGCCTGAATGCACTTGATGACCGCGACGAACCCGCAAAAGAGATTTCCGGCCGTCATCAGATTCGGCAGGAAATAGACGCGGCTGGCCTGGGTGACGTTGTACGGGTTCTCCCGTGATTCAAGGTCGGCCATGGCGTAAGGGGGTCGGATATTGGGCGGAGAGTGGGCCGCGACCCCGGCCTATTTCTTGGTCGTGGTCAGACTCTCCAGGTACTTCCAAAATTTGGAGTGCTGCTCGAATAGCTGCTGCTCCGAAACCGGCAGTTTCATGCGAAAGAGGAGATCCTCGAGCGAATCCTTGTGCAGGATGTAGTGCGTATAGAGCGTCTCTCCCTGGACCTCGAAGTAGAACCGGGCGTCGCCCGAACGCAGCCGGTAGAACACTTTCCCGCCGCGGGAGAAGCGACCCAGCGGCTCGCGTGGATTGGCGAGATCGGCCGGAGTGAGTCGGCTGATCGGGTCAATGGCCGTGAGTTGGTCGAGCTTGTCGAGCTTGTTGAGCTCGCGAAGACTCTGTTCGGAGAAGATGACTTGATACATGGTCTCAGCGCCGGCCACCGGGACGATACGGCAGGCAACAGGGATATTCCGTTACCCACCGGCTCAGCAAGACCACAAATTGTGACACCACCGCGTCTTCGGCGTTACGTGCACCGGCCGCCCCGCCGCCCAGAGCTGGGACCAGAAGACTGGTAATTGGCAAACCGGTCCCCCTTGGGACGGAGTTCGCGGTGCTTAA
>JBJKRV010000134.1:0-3726 GCA_046704465.1 Opitutaceae bacterium
CAATATCGGGGCTATGCGCCACCCAAGATTACCCCGGCAAGCAGTGTGCAGCGGGACGGCGATCGCCTGATCGTGCGATTTGCCCCGCTGGTGACGGTGGCCGTCATCCGGTTGCGCATCACTGACAGCTATATCGGATTCACCCTGGATAAGGTCGGGGGGCCCGGCGGCTTCTTTCAGTACCAGGCGTGGCAAAGCGAATTCAACGAGGAGAACCAGCCGTTCGACGAATTGCGCTTCCTGCAGCTGCCCCTCCGGAAACGCGGCCGCTTCGGCTCGTGGCTGAACGTCGACTGGAACGACCGGCTGGCGGTCAATCTCGTCGCCACGGATCCCGACGCGGAGATCGACGCTGCCGACCGGGGGCCGGTGCGGATCTTGCGCGCGGGAATGTGGCCCGCGGTCCGGACCGCCCCCGTCGGGGCCGCGCTCATTGTGACCCCGCCCCAGGATCTGCTGATGCACCTCGCCCGGCTCGAGGACGATTATGGGCTGCCGCGCGGAGCCGAGAGTCGGATGGCCCCGGCAACGCGCGAGTCCTATTGGGAAATCCGCGATCCGCTGACGCCGGCCAATACGGCTCGCATGATCGCCTACGCGCGGCGCGCCGGGTTGCACCAGATCCAGGTCTATTGGGGCGCCTTCGCCCGCAGTGGCGGTCATTTTCCCTGGCGTTCCGAATACCCGCACGGCATGCGCGACGCCGTGGCGCGCCTGGCGGCGGCCGGCATCACCGTCGGCATGCACATTCACTTCGACAAGGCGGGCACGAACGACGCCTACGTGACCCCCGTGCCCGATCCGCGGCTGAATCTCCGCCAGCATTTCACGCTGGCCGCCGCGATTGACGCCCACGCCGACCGGTTGTCCGTTCTGGAGGATCCGCTGGACGTGACCCTGGACCGCGGGCGGCGCCTCCTGCGGTTCGGCAACGAGCTGATCTCATTTCGCGACTACACGACCCGTCCGCCCTATGAATTCCGGGGATGCCGCCGCGGGGCGCTGGGCACCACCCCGGCGCCGCACCCGGCGGGTCTGATCGGAGGACTCCTCGATGTGGACAACTGGCCGATCTGGGTTCGTTTCAATCAGCGCACGGACATCCAGGATGAAGTCGCGCGACGCCTGGCGGCGATCTACCGGGGCGCCGGCTTTCGGTTCGTCTATTTCGACGGCTCGGAGGACGTTCCGCCGCCCTATTGGTTCAACATTGCCAACGCCCAGTGGCGCGTCTACCGCGACCTGCGGCCGGAGCCGCTGTTCTGCGAGGCCTCGAACCTGTCGCATTTCGACTGGCATATGATGAGCCTTTCCACGGCGGAAGACGCGGCGAAGCCGGGACAGATCAAGGCGCTGGTGCGCGAGCGCCGCCTGCACGACGCGGCGGTGCGCGCCCTGAACTTCACCCGCTGCGACTTCGGGTGGTTGCACCTGGCGCCGCCGGGTCCGAACACGATGGGAATCCAGCCCGACATGATCGAGTATGTGGAGAGTCGCGGCGCCGCGTGGGACTGTCCGACGTCCGTCACCGCATCGCTGCAAGATCTGGAAGCAAATCCGCGGACGGCCGACAACCTGGAGGTCATTCGGCGCTGGGAATCCGTGCGGACCAGCGGCTGGTTGACCGCGGCGCAACGTGAAGCCCTGAAAAAGCCGGAACCTGACTATACGCTCCTCGTGGATGAACAAGGGCGGTTCGAACTGGACGCGTGCCGTCAAATCACGGTGGGCCGGTCGGCGGGCACGGTCCGCGCCTTCCGGTTCGAGCGCGGGGGCGACGTTTGGGTCGCCTTCTGGGACACCCGGGGTCGGAGTCGCCTGGAGGTGCCGTTGTCGCCGGCGGACGTGAAGCTCTTCCGCCAACTCGGCCATCCGCTGCCAATCGAACGATCGGCCGGTGGCATAGTCCTGAACGTCGGGGATCGGCAATATCTGGACGTGGCCGGCCGGTCGGCGGCGGCGGTGGAGGCGGCGTTCCGTCGCGCCGTGGAGGATCCGGGCAAATAGAGCCTCGTCGCGCAGTCGCTGACCCCGGCATTCGCCGAGAATAGTGCTGGTGGACCGACCGATGGCGGAGACTGCCTGGGCGCCCAGGCCGGCGCCCCGGGAAAGTTTAGGCCGCCCGGCGTCACGATGCCGGGCGGGCCTCGAAAAGACTTCGCCCTTGCAGGGATCGTGTTAATGGTCCTTCCCATGGCCGGGCCCGACGCGGATGCAGGTTCAATCTATCCCGAGATCGCGGGGCTCGCCCGCCGGTGCGATTTCCGTCTGGGCTTTGCCTCCGTGGACCGTCGCGGCCTGGCCGCGCGGCGGCGGGCGATCCGGGCGAAGGTCCTGGAGCTGTTTCACTACGAACCTCCGCCGGTGAAACCGCGCCCGGTGATCGTCGGGCGCTGGGAGACCAGAGACTGCGTGCAGGAGAAGATGGTGTTTTCGACGACGCCGTGGTTCCGCGTTCCGGCCTATGTGCTGATTCCCCGGGGGCGGACGGGCCGCCGGCCGGCCGTGGTCGACCTGCATTCCCACGGCGGCATGTTCGTCTACGGCAAGGAAAAGGTGATGCCGGTGCCGGGCGGCGATCCGGCGGCCGTGGCCCGATATCGCCGGGAGAATTATGACGGGCGGTCGACTGCGCTGGAGTTGTGCCGCCGCGGCTACGTAGTGGTCTCGATCGACGCCTTCTATTTTGGCGAGCGGCGCAGCATCTGGGCGGAGGATCTGGAACGGAGTGGCGGGGACCGCCGCCGCTATTCGCCGGCCACCGTCCGGCGCTTGAATCGGCGCGCGGCGCAGGGCGAATCGGCGCTGGCGCGCAGCCTGTTCTGGGCCGGCGTCACCTGGCAGGGCATTGCGCACTGGGACGACCTGCGGACGCTGGATTATCTCCTCACGCGACCGGAGGTGGATCCAGACCGGGTGGGATGCGTGGGGATCTCGATGGGTGGCGATCGCGCCGCCTATCTGGCCGGGCTCGACGAGCGCGTCCGGTGCGCGGTAGTGGTCGGCTGGATGTCCACGCTGCGGCCGATGATCCGGCGGCACGTCTGGAAACACAGTTTCATGCATTTTCTGCCGGGCCTCACCCGGTATCTCGATCTGCCGGATCTGGTCGCATGCATGGCGCCCCAGCCGCTGATGGTGCAGCAGTGCCGGCAGGATGCGCTTTTCCCGCCGGCCGGCATGAAGGAGGCGGTGGAAAAGATTGCCGCGACCTACCGCCTGGCGGGTGCCGCGGGGCAGTTCGCCGGCCGGTTCTACGACGAACCGCACCGATTCAGTCGTCACATGCAGGAGGAGGCCTTTGCCTGGCTGGATCAGACGCTGCAGCCCTGAGCCAACCGGGCCGCGCGGACGAGACCCAACAATCGGCGACCGCGGCGCCGGGCGAAACCGGATCACCGCGGCTGGTGCAGCGTCCGGCGAACCGATCCAATTCCACGCCGACCGCCTCCGGTCATGCCGGCGCCTCGGGACGGCGAATCCGATGGCCCTTCCAACCGTAAAAGGCGACGTAGGCGTACGCCACCAGCGGGACGACGTATGACCATTGCAGCCTGAAGTGGTCGGCGACCCATCCCTGGATCGGCGGCAGGACGGCGCCGCCGAGGATGGCCATGACGAGTAGCGACGAGGCCTGGCTCTTGTAGAGCCCGACGCCTTCGATCGCCAACGCGAAGGTGTTGGACCAGCCGATCGAGGTGAAAAGTCCCACGCCCACCACGCACC
>JBJKRV010000135.1:0-4965 GCA_046704465.1 Opitutaceae bacterium
GCGCGACGCCAAAAGGCGGACGACCCGGCCGCGCTCGAGAAGGCTCTCGGCCTCGTCTCCTGGCTGCTCTCCCCCGCCTCCGACGGCATCAGCGGCCGCCTGCTCGCGGCGCAGTGGGATCCCTGGCCGACGCTCGACCGGCATCGGGAGGCGCTGGCTTCGGGCGACATCTATCTTCTGCGCCGCATCGTGCCATCGGATCGCGACGAGGCGTTCTGACGCCGCCGGTCCGCGATTCATCCGGATTCAGCCCGCCGCTCGAGCCATGCAACGCCAGGAAACGCCCACTCCCGCACTGACGGCGACGGCGGGGCGCCGGTTCGCCGTCCTGACGGTGATCGTGACGGTTCTGGTGCTGGCCTTCTACTACTGGACCGCTTCGTCGACCGACGACCCGTTCATTTTCTCCACGCCGAAGAACGACTACTACAACCTGCTCACGGACGGATTCCTTTCCGGCCATCTGTACATGGCGGTCAAGCCGGATCCGGCCCTGTTCAGCGCCGATCCGGCGGTACGGGCCGGCGCGCACACCCTGCTGGATGCCAGCCTGTACCACCGGCACTACTACCTGTATTTCGGCGTCGTTCCGCTGCTGCTCGTGTTCCTACCCTGGAAGCTGCTCACCGGGCATGGCATCCCGCCGAACTTCGCCGCCTTGCTGTTCGCCACGGCCGGCTTCCTCCTTGCCCTGGCGCTCTTGGCCCGGATCCGACGGCGCCATTTCGCGCGGGCCGGTCCGCTCCTGTGGTCGGTCGTCATCGTCGCCACCGGCTTTTGTACGCTCGCGCCGGAGGCGTTGCGGCACGCGATGTTCTATGAGGTGGCCATCACGAGTGCGTTCGCCTTCGCGATGCTGTTCTTCTACGCGGCCGAGCGGGCGCTGTCGGAACCGGAGCACGCGGGGCGGTGGCTGGCCCTGGCCGGCTCCGCCTGCGCGCTCGCGATCGGCTCGCGCGCCAACCTCGCATTCTCCGTTTTGCTCCTGCCACCGCTCGCGTGGATGGCCTGGCGCCGGATCCCGGAGGCCGACGGCCGACGGCCGAGCCTCGTGCGTCTGGGAACGGCAGCCGGCGCCCCGGCCGCCGCCGGCCTCGCCCTGCTGGCCCTCTACAACGTCCTGCGTTTCGGCAATCCGTTCGAGTTCGGTCACAGTTTCCAGGTCGGTTCGAATCCCAATGGGTTTCCGTTCGCCCTGCCCTTTCTGTGGCACAACCTGCGGATCTATTTCTTCTCGCTGCCCTGCATCAGCCGCTACTTCCCGTTCTTCACTCCGGGCCTCGAGGGCGCCCGCCCGGCGGGTTATTGGGGCATCGAACATGTCCACGCCCAGTTTTTCTCCGTGCGTTTTGTCGTGCTGGCCGGCGCGGCTGCGGTCGCGGCCCGCCGCCGGTCCGGTCTGGGTGGATTGCTCGGGCTCCTTGGCGGCTGGTTCGTCAGCAACGGTCTCGTCGTCTGCCTGACTGGCGTGAGGGCCGACCGGTATCTGGTCGACTTCCAGCCCGCCCTCGTGCTCGGAGCCGCCGTGGGCGCCCTGGCCCTGGCCGGCCGGACCGGTTGGGGCGCACGCGCGGCGCGCGGGGGCACCATCGCCCTGCTGCTGTTCGGCAGCTTCTACAACGCGATGGCGAGCGTCCAGCTCCACGAGTTCTTTCGCATCGCCAACGAGATGGCGTACCAACGGCTCGCGCGCGTGTTCGATTATCCCGCCTGGTGGTGGGAGCGGATCGCGGGCGATCCCACCGGCCCGCTCGAACTGCAGATCGTCTTTCCCCGCTCGCACCGGCAGGATGTCGAGCCGCTCGTCGCCACCGGCACGCCGTGGTTTTCCGACACGATCTACGTCCATTATTTCACCCCCGATCGCGTCAATTTCGGATTCGACCACACGCAATACCGCAACGACGCCGGACCTCCGGTCGACATCGTGCCGGGAAAATCCTACCGCCTCGATGTGACCATGGGTTCGCTCTATCCGCCTTCGGCCAGCCCGCGCTATGAGGGCCTGACGCTGGCGCAAATCCGGGAGCTCAAGCGGACGGTGCGCGTCCGGTTGGACGGCAAGGTCGTCTACGAGACCACCTCGGCCTGCTATGACGCCGCGCCCGGTCAAGTCCACCTGGGCACCAACCCGCTCTGGCCCTCGGCCGAGTCCGGCCATTTCAGCGGCACCCTCCGCCTGATCGCCCGGCCTCCGGTCGACCTCGCCCCCCTGCGGCGGAAGGCCCGGACTGAAACCGGGCCCATCGGCTTCAGAGTCCAGTTCCCCACCGGTCAGGAAGGGTTCGTCGACCCGTTGGTCGTCACCGGGGTCACCGGCCGGGCCGACATCCTGTTCGTACGGTACCTCGACGGCGGACATGTTCGCTTCGGCCTGGACCACTGGAACGGGCCGCAGCTGTTGAGCCCCATCGTCCCGGTGGACTACGGCCGGCCGCACGAGCTGGGCGTCTACATGGGCTCCCTCTATCCGCCGTCGGACCGCGTACCGGAGTATCTCCGGCATCTGCTCATGGTCAGTCTTGACGGGCGCATGGTGTGGGCCACCCGCGCGGTGTTCCATCGCGCCGACCCGTTGACCGTGGACGTCGGCCGCAACGCGATCGGCGCCTCCACCTGCCGTCTCTATTTTCGCGGCAACATCTTCGACGTTCACCGCCTCAAGCCCCCCGGGCCGCCCGCCCCGGCAACCGGCGCGCAGGCCCCGCAGCTGCTGAGCATCTGCCTGCCCGACGTCGCCGGGGAGCCGCCTGAAACGCTCTTCAAGACCGTCGACCGGGCCGGTCAGCCACTGGTCGGCCTGATTCGCTACCGCGATCGTCGCTCGGTCGAACTCGGGCTCACGATCGGCCCCCGGACCGTGTGGTCGGCGCCATTGCCGGCCGATTACGAGCAGATCCACACCGTGCTGGTCGGGCTGCCGGCGCCGACGGCGGACGAGTCCGGCGGCGGATTCTCCGCCTATCTTCGCCAGGAGTGGCAGGCCGGCGTGCACCTCTATTTCAATCGACGCCTCGCCGTCGAGGAGTCCACGGCCCAACCCGCGCCGGACGCGGCCGCCTGGCGCTGGCCCGACGACATCCTCGCGGGCAAGCACGGGGCCGACCAGGCAATCGCCGGCCTCTTGAGTCGCGTCGACGCCGACCAGCCGTTCGTGCCGCCGCCCTCCGACTGGAGCGAGCGCGGCGGGCACGTGCACCTCGAGCTGCGGCTTCCGCCGGGGCGGACCGGCATCAGTGAGCCGCTCCTCGCCACCGGACGCACCGGCGAGGGTGACTCCCTCTATGTGCACTACGTCGACGATCGGCACATCAGCTTCGGGCTTGATCATTGGGGATTCAGCGCCTCCACCTCGCCCGAGGCCGCCGTCGACTACCGGAAGCCCGTCTCCCTGGATGTCGACTGGGATCGCGCTCACAACCGGCTGGTCGTCGTCGTCAACGGTCGCGAAGTCTGGCGCCGGGCGCTGCATTTCTTCCCCGGTGCCGGGGTGGTCGATGTCGGCGTCAACCTGATCGGGTTCTCCACCAGCAACCGGTATTTCACGGGCGACATCGTCGCGGCCCGGTTTGAGGTCGCCGGGAGTCCACCCTGACGCCCGTCGCGTGGCCTACCGCAGGAGAACCGGCCCCACCCGCTCCTCTTCCAGAATCCGCCCCGAGAACTCCGCGCTGCAGGTGGAACCGCCGATCGGATTCTTGCCGATGAAAACCTGATCGTCGGCTGCCGCATAGGACGGGACCGTCTGCTGCCACACGATCCGACCGTTGAGGCGCACCTGGACCGTCGTGCGCAGGCGCGCCAGGGCCGCCGCCGGCAGCGATGACCATGCCTAGTCACCCGCCGGATACAGGGAGCCCATGCTGAGCTCCAGTTGAACGGTCGGTCCGGGCGGAATCGCAATCGGCTCGCTCACGGGTCCGCCGACACCCCAATGGTCGTAGCCAAACCGGACATGGGTACGGTCGACATATTCGACATACAGCAGGTCCCCCGCTCCGGTGCGACCGGTCACCAGCAGCGGCTCGTGCGCGGCGGCCGGATGCGGCGGGAAGGCGACCTTCAGGAAGACGGCGCCGTGGGCCGGCTGGCCGGTCGGAAATCGCGCCAGCCGCCGGACCTCCAGCTTCGGGCCATTGAAGAGAATGTCGGCTGTGCTGGCCCCGATGGCATTGTAGCCAAAGACCACCTCGGCCGGCGGCGACGGATGAAACGGCCGCGGCACCGAGATGATGGTCCGGCCGTTGAACCGGAGCTGAAACCGGTGGCTGTACTTGAGCAGGTTGTGCGCGTCCGGGTACAGCGATCCCATGTCGATGTCGATGACCTGATCCTCGTTCGGGTCGAAGTAGACCGGCGGCGTCTCTACCGCCCCGCCGTTCCACGAGTCGTGCCCGAACCGCACCTCGCCCGGCGCCAGGTAGAGCACGAAGACGAGATCGCCCGCACCGTGGCGCCCCGTGCAGACGAGCGGTTGCGCGGTGACCGCTTGGAACGGCGGAAACCGCACGGTCAATTGGACGGGGCCCGAACCGTAGCCGCTCACGACGCTCTCCGGCGACGGCAGGCCCAAGCGGTGCACGTCGGAGATGCGCCCGCTGAAGCGTCCCGCCTGTCGGGCGGGCGGCACCGGATTCCAACCGACGTGGACGTCGAACGGATCGGACGCATAAAACACCGAGGCAGCCCGCAGCACCGTCCGCCCGTCCATCGTCACCCGCACCCGCCGGTGCAGCACGCCATTCTCGAGGCTGCTCCAATGCCGGAACACCGGGTGTTCGGGCGGGGGATAAAGTCCGCCCATGTCGACCACCAGGTGATATCGGCGACCCGGTTCGATCGGCACTGGGTCGCTCAGGATTCCGCCCGCACCGTAGTGATTGAAACCGAACTGTACTCGGTTGGGCCCGTCGTAGCGCGCGTAAATCAAGTCGCGCCATTTGCCGCTCACCACCAGCGGTTCAC
>JBJKRV010000136.1:0-2840 GCA_046704465.1 Opitutaceae bacterium
CATCGTTCCCATGCCGCCCAGCAACAGCATCAGGGCGGCCGCCAGGAGGTCCCCGCCGTCCGTGCCCGGAAGCCGGCCCAACAGTACCGCGGGCGCGGCGAGGAGGAGACTGCCCGCGCTGAACAGAAACACGGTCCAAAACAGGACAAAGATCACCCAGACACCGTCCGGGCGGCCGTAATTCAGATCCGAGCGCAACAAAGGAGGCGTCGCATTCACCGTTGCTTGGAAATACGAAGACTCGCGAACGCCGAGGTCGAGCTTCGAATCCCGACGCCTCCGATCTCCGCAACGTCGTGCCACGGTTCACCCCGGAGGCGCGCCAGGCGAACCAGGCCCTGGTCGACCTCCTGGGCCGGATGGCGGCGCCGCGGCAGGCCTCGCCCGCCCAGATCGCGCTGGCCTGGCTGCTGGCCCGGAAGCCGTGGATTGTTCCCATCCCCGCACCACCACGGTGCACCGCCTGGACGAGAATCTCGCCGCCGCGGCGATTGAACTGAGCCCGGAAGATCTCCGGGAGATTGAAACCGCGGCCGCGAAGATCAAGGTGCAGGGGGCGCGGTATCCGGAACGGCTGCAGCAGCTGGTCGGCCGCTGATCCGCCCGGCGGGACGCCAACAATCCAAATCAACGAGAGGAATTAGCCATGCAGATCAAACGCAGTGGATCCCAACCCTCCGCCAAGGGCCCCGGCGACTGGTTCACCGGCACGGTGCGCATCGACCCGCTCTTCCAACCGGCCGCGCCGGCCCGCACGGCCGGGGCCAGCGTGACCTTCGAGCCCGGCGCGCGCACCGCCTGGCATACGCATCCGCTCGGCCAGACCCTGATCGTGACCGCCGGCTGCGGCCGCGTGCAGCGCTGGGACGGGCCGGTCGAGGAAGTCCGTCCGGGCGACGTCGTCTGGTTCGAGCCCGGAGAAAAACACTGGCACGGCGCCGCGCCGGCCACGGCCATGACCCATATCGCCGTCCATGAACTGCTCGACGGCAAGGCCGTGGACTGGCTGGAAAAAGTGACCGACCCGCAATACGCTGGTTGACGCACGCAATCAACGCAGGTTCTGCAACCCCATCAACGGAGTCCCGTCCCATGCCCACGCCTCGAGTCTATTCGGTCAAAGCCTACGCCGCCGGCAGCGCGACCACGCCGCTGGCCGGCAGCTCGATCACCCGCCGCGAGCCCACCGACCGCGATGTTCAGATCACGATCCTCTACTGTGGGGTCTGCCATTCGGACCTCCACTTCGTCCGCAACGAATGGGGGTTCACGCAGTACCCGGCGGTACCGGGGCACGAGATCATCGGCCGCGTGACCGCCGTCGGCAGCGCGGTGAAGAAGTTCAAGGTCGACGACCTTGTCGGCGTGGGCTGCCTGGTCGATTCCTGCCGCACCTGCCCCGAATGCCGCGCCGGCCTCGAGCAGTTCTGCACCGGCATGGTCATGACCTATGGCAGCGAGGACAAGCACCTCGGCGGCGGCACGCTCGGCGGCTATTCCCAGGGCATTGTCGTGACGGAGGATTTCGTCCTGCGCATCCCGGCCAACCTCAATCCGGCGGCGACGGCTCCGCTCCTCTGCGCCGGCATCACCACCTATTCCCCGCTGCGCCGCTGGAAGGTCGGCCCCGGACAGAAGGTCGGCATCGTCGGCCTGGGCGGTCTCGGCCACATGGGCGTCAAATTCGGCCGCGCCTTTGGCGCGCAGGTCGTGCTCTTCACCACCTCGCCGCGCAAGGCCGAGGACGCCCGGCGTCTCGGCGCCCACGAGGTCGTTCTCTCCCGGGATGAGGCTCAGATGGCCGCGCAGGCCGGCAGCTTCGATTTCATCCTCGACGCCGTTTCCGCGGTGCACGATGTCAACGCCTACTTCAACCTGCTGAAGCGCGACGGGAACCTGGTGCTGGTCGGCGCCCCCGGGCAGCCGTTGTCGGTCGCCGCCTTCCCGCTGATCATGCGCCGGCGGTCGTTCTCGGGCTCGCTCATCGGCGGCCTGCCCGAGACCCAGGAGATGCTGGATTTCTGCGGGCAGCACGGCATCACGTGCGACGTCGAGATGATCCGCATGGACCAGATCAACGAGGCCTACGAGCGGATGCTCAAGAGCGACGTCAAATACCGCTTCGTGATCGACATGGCGTCGCTTAACTGACGCCCGGAGCAAGCGCAGACGACATGAGCGACAACATCGCCGGCAAAGTCGTCGTCATCACCGGGGCGAGCAGCGGCTTGGGCGAGGCCGCGGCCCGGCATCTCTCCGCGCTCGGCGCGACCGTGGTGCTGGGTGCGCGGCGCACCGACCGCATCCGGGCCCTGGCGGCCGGGTTGACCGCGAATGGTGCCAAGGCGCTCGCGCTCCCGACCGACGTCACCGATCGCGCCCAGGTGAAGGCCCTCGTCGACGCCGCCGTGCAGCAGTTCGGCCGCATCGACGTCATGCTCAACAATGCCGGCCTGATGCCGCAGTCGCCGCTGGAGCGCCTCAAGGTCGACGAGTGGGACCGGATGATCGATGTGAACATCAAAGGGGTGCTCTACGGCATCGCGGCGGCGCTGCCCCACATGCAGCGGCAGAAATCCGGCCACATCATCAACGTCTCCTCCGTGGCGGGCCACAAGATCCGGGCCGGCGCGACGGTCTATGCCGCGACCAAGTTCGCCGTGCGGGCGCTCTCCGAAGGGCTCCGGCTGGAGGTGAAGCCCTACCACATCCGCACCACGATCATCTCGCCGGGAGCGGTCGCCACCGAGTTGCCGGACACGATCTCCGATCCGGACACCGCCACCCGGATCCGGCAGTTCTACGAGCAGACCGCGATCCCGGCCGACTCATTCGCCCGG
>JBJKRV010000137.1:0-3629 GCA_046704465.1 Opitutaceae bacterium
GTGCTGCCCCTGGCGGCGGCATTGGTTCCGCCGTCCCCGGCTTTGGCCGCCTCAACCAGGCCGGACCCTAGGCCATCCGACCACCGGCCCAATCTCATTCTCATCCTCGTCGACGACATGGCCTACGGTGACGTGGGCCCGTTCGGCTCGCGCCTGAATCCCACGCCCAACCTCGACCGCATGGCGCGCGAGGGCATGAAGCTGACCAGCTTCTATGCCGCGCCCATCTGTTCGGCCTCCAGGGCGCAGGTGTTGACGGGATGTTACGCCCCCCGGGTCTCGATGCCGTGGGTGTTGGGTCCGGGCGAACATATCGGCCTGAACCCGGACGAGCATACCCTGCCGGAAGTGCTCAAGTCGGCCGGATACCGCACGATGATGATCGGCAAATGGCATTTGGGCGACCAGCCGGAGTTTTTCCCGACGCACTACGGTTTCGATCACTACTTTGGCCTCCCCTATTCGAACGATGAGATGCTGCCCGCGAGGATGAGCAACCTCGCGGTCCTGCCCCTCATGCACGACAACGAGGTCATCGCCTTGTTGACGGAGGACGACCAGAACACGCTGACCGAGCTCTATACGGATCAGGCGATCAATTATATCCGCCGACACAGCCGGCACGGGCAGCCGTTCTTTCTCTATCTCGCCTACGCTGCGGTTCATTTTCCCATCCATCCCGGCGTCCGGTGGATGGGCAAGTCGCGCAACGGTCGCTTTGGCGACTGGGTGGTGGAAGTCGATTGGAGCGTGGGCAAGATCCTGCAGGAGTTGCGCAAGACGAATCTGGCCGCCAACACGCTGGTCTTCTTCACCAGCGACAACGGGCCTTGGTTGTCCAAGGGGAAGGACGCCGGCACGGCCTTCCCCTTGCGGGGCGGGAAAGGCAGCACTTGGGAAGGCGGTTTGCGCGAACCCGCCATCGCGTGGTGGCCCCGCCACGTGCCGGCCGGCACGGTGCGGGATACCGTCGCCGGGACCATCGACTTCCTGCCCACCTTCGCCGCGCTGGCGGGGGCCAGGGTCCCGACCGACCGGCCGATCGACGGGGCGGACATCAGCGACTTGTTGCTCGGGCGAACGAAAAAAGCCGCCCGGGCGGCGCAGTATTACTACCTCAGTTGGCAACTTCAGGCGGTGCGGGTGGGACCGTGGAAACTGGCCCTGGTCCCGCAGGAGCTGAGCATGGGCATCAAAAAGGGCGGGGTGAGCACCCCAGGGTTGCGGCTCTACAATCTGGACACGGACATCGGGGAGACGACCAATGTGGCCGCGGAACACCCGGATATTGTCGCCCGGCTGAAGAAGTTGGCGGACCACCAAAACAAGGTCTTTTGTGATGGTTCATCGACCGGGCCCGGCGTTCGTCCTCCCGGGTATGTGGCGCATCCGCATTATCTGGTTCCGGTAAGCGAGGATTACCACCCTCCCAAGTGGGTGGAAAACAACTTCAGGCGGATTTTTCCGAATCTGGCCGGGAAATAGGAACGACTTGAGTTTATGACCGGGCCCGGCTTTGGCCGTGGGGCCGTGCTGGGCAGCATCCGGCGAGACCGGGCCGATTGTTACGGCCTGGCGAGGCTTTCTTTGGAGTTTGCGTCCGGCAGTGCCCAGGAAGATTCTGACGGAACCCAATCGAAAGGAACGATCATGCATCGTCGGGATTTCTTCAGAATGATGGCAGCGGGAGCGGCCAGGGCAGCCTGCACGATCGCGGGGGTGGCGGGCGGCCCCATGACGCCCGGGTCATAAAGGCCCACATATGGCGCCGCCAGCGCCGGGCAGACCAGCAAGAGACCAAGGAACATAACGGGGAGCGATTTCATCCGGGGTCACTGAATATTCCTGGGATCGGTTCGGGCGCCAGCCTTCGATTTCGACTGTCCCGCCAGCGGTGCCACGCATGTAACGCAAATCCAGGGCACGCGAGCACACCGATGCGCGACGGGCCCTTTCAAGCTGGAGGGGCAACTCCGCGCCAGGGGAGAAATGCGGCACGGTTTTGCTGCTTCGCGTCACGCTCCGTTCAGGGCAGCCAGATTGCGCAGCAATCTGCATGGAGCAGACTGGATGAGTACCCCGGTTCGACGACACTCTCGAGGAGCGGGCCTGGGACGCACCCAAGCGCGATCGTGAAGCGAGTCGCCACAGGCCGGCCAATCCATGCCGGGCGGGCTGTTGGCTGCGCCTTCCAAGGCACAGCCTGCGCTCGTCCGCGACCAGCCGGACCAAGTCAGCTTCAACCGCTGCTACCCCTATCCGGAGGGACGGCTGTAGCTTGCATCACATTACGCACCACCGGCATCAGATTTATCATCTTCGTGATCTGGACGGCGCACGTTTTAGTCATTGGATGCCGTGTCCTCGTTCGGGCCCCGTGCATCTCGGGGCTTCCGTCTGCGAACCACACTTCCAGACGGAAGACTGGGGGCGGCTCTACCCTCACATCATGCGGTCAAATTGGAGCTATACCAAACGGCGACGGGGTTCCGGCGCCCGAAATCATCATCCCGTGACCGCCGCGTTCATCGTTGTCTTCCTCGTTTTGTCATCGCCGCTCTTCGCCCGGGAAACGGCAGGGGGTCGCGAAGCATCGCCCCAAACCACGAGATCCGCGGCCGGGAAAAATGTCCTTCCGTACGGCAACGTCCCGCCCCCCAACGGGCAAACCTGGGTCGTCACGGCCAACGACACGTTTGCCCAGGATTCCAGCATCAACACCAACCTGTGGAATGGAGGGTCCGGCGGAGGGGTGTGGTGGTGTCACGCCGGCAACGGCGACTACAGCGACGACATGGGCCACAGCGGACCGCTCAACGCCGTTGACAACGGCGACCAGTATTACGGGACCCCCGGCCACGCCCCTTACGCCACCGTGGTCAAGGGCGTCGGTTTGGTCATTCAGAATTTCAACCGACCGGGCGCGACCCTGATCGACGAGAGGCAGAGCTGGATGGGGCTGACGAATTATGGGCACTTCCTCCAGAAGTTCGGCTATATTGAGTGGTGCGCCAAGATGCCCGACGAAACCAATGGCGCAGCCGACGGCCTGCACACCGATCTCTGGTGTACGCCCGAGGAACGCAACCAGGTCAACCAGAGTGCCGAGGTGGATGTGAATGAGGGCATGTGGGGGGTGGGCGCGACCAAAGCCCAGTTCAACGTCTGGGAAAACACACCTGGCGTCTCACCGCCGCACGGCAATTTCCTCTATAGTGTCCCCGGCGGTTTTTCGTCGGCGTTTCACGTCTTCGGACTCTACTGGCGCAACGACGGTCTGGGCGCCTATGGGAGCGTGCAGCTTTATGTGGACGGACAACCGCGGGGCTCACCGGTCCCGCTCAAAGACCCCGCCTGGAACTCGGGCATCTACTGTTTCGCCGGGTGGATGCAGCAAATCAACTACCGCGAACTCAACACGGGAGGCAGCGCGGTCGACCGCAAGACCTCCAACCACAATCCGCTTTACGATCGCTGGTGGCGGGCCTGGCAGTTCCACCCGCCTTCCGCCCCGCCTGCGATCTCGGGTTTCCTCGCTCATCCGGCGACGATCACGGCCGGCCGATCGACGCTTTTGACGTGGACGGCTTCCGGCGCCAAAGCCCTGTCGATTGACCGGGGGATCGGGG
>JBJKRV010000138.1:0-15624 GCA_046704465.1 Opitutaceae bacterium
CCTCTGGCTTGTCCTCAGAAGCGAGCGCGTGGAACTCCGATCCGACACCGCGGCTCAACTACCGACGCCGCGCGCCGCCTCTGCGCCCACGGCATCGCTTCACCCCGGCATTCCAGGCGGATCCGGGAATCCCGCGACGGCCCGCCTGCTCAACGAGCTTGGACAACTTGGCAACGCCCGCGACGCCCGCCCCCGTGAAGCCATCCTCACCTTCACGAATGCCGAGGCGTATCGCCGTTTTCTCACCCGGGCCTCGCGGCTGGGGCTCACCATCTTGGGCCGCATTGACCGGCTCTACGCCGTGCGGGTCCGTCTCGGTTCGCTGGCCGGCCTGCAGGCCGATTTCGTCGCCGATGGCGCGGACTACTCTGCCATTGCCGCCAATTTTCTGGTCAACGTTCCCGATACGCCGCCAAAGCAGGACCGTCCGGCCGAGACCCTCTTGCCGGTCGGCAATAATACTCTCGGCGTCCTCGGGGTCAGCGGCAGCCACTCCGCCTGGGGCCAGGGAGTGACCATCGCCATCGTCGACAGCGGCGTGGCGCCTGACAGCACGTTTGGCGCCGGCCGCCTGCAATCCCTGGACGTCGGTCTCGGAACCGCCCCCGGCAACGGCCCGGAAGACGGACACGGCACTGCGGTCGCGGCCCTGGCGGCGGGCGCAGCGGCGAGTGCTCCGGGGGTCGCTCCGGCCGCGGACCTCCTCAGCATCCGCGTCACCGACGCCAACGCCCAAAGCGACGTGTTCACCGTGGCGCAGGCGATTGTCGCCGCGGCTGACGCCGGAGCCCAGGTCATCAATGTCAGCCTGGGCGGATACGAATCCAGTCCCACGCTGGCCAATGCCATCGCCTACGCTTCGAATCTCGGCTCCGTCGTGGTGGCTTCCGCCGGCAATGACCAGGCCGCCCAGTTGACCTGGCCCGCCGCCGATCCACAGGTGGTGTCGGTCGGTGCCACGGACGCGCTCGGCCAGCAGGTTTATTTTTCCAATGCCGGCGCGCAGCTGAAACTCACCGCGCCGGGATACGGGGTTCAGACCGCCTGGCTGGACGGTCAGCGGGTCTATTTCGACGGCACCTCCGCCAGCGCGCCGATCGCGGCCGGTTCCATCGCGGCCTTGATGTCGACCACGCCGGGATTGAGCGCATCCGGGGCCGCCCAAATTCTGGAACAGCATGCCAGCGATGCCGGCGCTCCCGGACCCGATCCAAACTACGGTGACGGTGTCGTCAACCTGGGCTGGGCGATGAACCGGAATGATCCCCTCTACGTCGACACGGCGATCTCCAGCCTCTACTACGACGCCACCACCGGGCAGATGGAGTTTGTCGTGCAAAATCGCAGCACGCAGGGCGTCGGCGGTTTGGTCCTGGAGGTCGCGGCGGGAGGCCAGACCACAACCTATCCGCTGCCCCTGTTGGGACCCGGCGCGACCTACGTGGCGAAACAAGCCGTCGATCAGAACCAGCTGAAGTCCGGCAGCGCGATCGTCTATTCCACCCAACTGGTCAACCCGGCCGGCATCGTCGATCAGGTCCCCGCCAACAACCAACGAACCGCCTCGCTGACCGCGCCGCCGGGTCAGTGAGAAATCCCGGCAAAACGCTCATCCAACTGGCGCAGTCGGCGCGCCAGATCCCGCGCAATGTTCAGAATGACGATGCCAAACTGATCCGGCCGTTCCCGGTAAAGCCGATAGAAATCCGTACTCTTGAGCGTGTAGACCTGGGTCGGCTCCAGGGTGATCGCACTCGCCGTCCGCGCAACCGACTCGACCAGGCTGATCTCGCCAAAAAACTCACCTGGCCCCATCTCGGCCAGCACCACCGGCCTCCCGGCTTCACCGCCTTTGACCATGCGGACCCGCCCGGCCCGGACAAAAAATGCCCGATTCCCCATTTCGCCTTCGGCGATGATGGTGGCACCCGACGGATACTGTTCCTGCCTGGCCAAGCCGCCGAGAAACTCGAGCGCGGCGGCATCCAATCCGGTCATCACCGGCATCCGGTGCAGAAAGGCCTCGGGTGTCGAGCTCATGATCGAGAGTTGTGCGCAGGCCATATTAGGCGTCCGCTCCCCGACCGCAAGGCGGGCCGCCCCCGGTCCGGGATCAATCCTCCGCCCGCTCTCCCGCCGGCGCCATCTTGACCACCGCCGGATCAAAGCGGGCCAGGATCCGCACCAGATCGTGCTGCGCCGCCATCACGGCGTGGATATCCTTGTAGACCATCGGCACCTCGTCGATTCCGGCCGACAGTACGGTGACATTGGCGGCAGCCAGGACCGGGCGCGCCGCTTTCCAAGTGAAGGTGCGGCCCGCCTGGGAACGACTCATGATCCGACCGGCCCCGTGGGCCGCCGAACAGAGCGAATCCTCGTTGCCGAGACCCTCTACGACGAAGCCCGGGGCCGCCATGGAACCGGGAATCACGCCCAGCGCACCCTGCCCGGCCGGAGTCGCCCCTTTGCGGTGTACGACCATCTCGCGCCGTTCGCCGCCGGCGGTATCATGGACCTCACGCCAGGCAAAGTTGTGGTGGTTCTCGACGTCACGAAGCACAGTCGCTCCCAGGCGGCGGACCAAGTGGCGGTGGATGCATGCATGATTGGCCGAGGCATAGGCTCCCATCAGCTCCATGGCCGCCCAGTATTCCCGTCCTTCATCTTCGTCGAGCGATAGCCAGGCGAGCCGACCGAACTCCGGCCGACGCCGGCGGGCCGCGGCGCTGTAGTGTTCGCACACCTGCGCTCCGGTGCCGCGACTTCCACTGTGACTCAGGAGTGCGAGGTAGGCTCCCGGCGCCAGTCCGAGATCGGCTGAGCTCACGGTCAGACGGCCGAACTCCACAAAGTGGTTGCCGCTGCCACTGGTGCCAAGCTGCGCCCATGCCTTGTCGCGATATCGGCGTGTCACCGGACTGACATTCCAATCTGCCTCCATCACCGCGTGCTGCCGCCGCGACTTGAATTCGACGCCCACCCCGAACCGCGTTTCGCTCTCTAGCGCGTGTGCCAGTTCCTGACGGTTTTGTTCCAGCCAGGTCAGCGGCAGGTCGAGCACCGATAGCTTCATCCGGCAGGCGATATCCACCCCGACAGCGAAGGGAATGACCGCCCGGTCCGTCGCGAGCACACCACCGATGGGCAGGCCGTATCCAACATGAGCGTCGGGCATCAGGGCGGCACGCACGCTCACCGGCAGCGCGCACGCCGTACACATTTGCTGCACCGATTGCGCATCAAGATCCTCGCCCCATTGCCTCCACAGGGCGGGCCCGCCAGGCCGGGATTCCGGGCACATCGCGGACATGGCGACATCATGGACTGCGGATCTTTGCGCGTCAAAATGAAGCCCCTTTTACTGGCCAACGCCCCATTCAGGGATAGGCTCTCCCACAGCAGTCATGCCCTCCACCGACCTGCCTCAGCCCATCGTCCGCCTCGCTGATCGCGCCGACGAAGTCCGCGATTTGCTGGTCCAATGGGCCGGAATCAATTCTGGCAGTGGCAACGGCTCCGGACTCGACCGCATGTTCGCAGCGCTCAAGGCCGCGTTCGAGTGCCTGCCCGGCTCGCCGGAAGAGATCCCCGTCACCACCTCGGCGGCAGGTTTGAACCCTCCGCCACGAATCTTCCGCCTGACGTGCCGACCTGAAGCGCCAATCCGCGTGCTGCTTTCCGGCCACTACGACACAGTCTACGGAGCCGACCACCCGTTTCAGACCTGCGACTCGCCGGCCCCAGGGTTATTGCGCGGCCCGGGTGTTCTCGACATGAAGGGCGGCCTCGTCGTCCTGCTCGCGGCCTTGCGCACGTTCGAGGAGCTGCCCCACGCCTCACGCCTCGGTTGGGAAGTGATCATCACGCCGGACGAGGAGACCGGCTCCACCGGGTCCCGCTCGCTGCTGGAGGCCGCGGCCCAGCGCAGCACTTGCGGACTGGTCTTCGAGCCGGCCTACGGCGCCGACATCGTGCGCAGCCGCAAGGGAGTCGGAGCCTTCACCGTTACCGTGAACGGACGCCCAGCCCATGCCGGTCGCGATTTCGCCCAAGGTCGAAATGCCATCGTCGCCCTGGCCGACTTCCTTCTTTCAGCGGATGCGCTCAATCGCGAGCTTGACGACGTCATCGTCAACGTGGGCCGCATCACCGGCGGCGGTCCGATCAACATCGTGCCTGACCAGGCGCGCGCCGATCTCAACATCCGCGTTCGCCGCCGACCGGACGCGCGGCGTGTCGTGCAGATTCTGGAGAATTTGGCCGCACGGCTGACCGACGATGGCATTCGCGTCGAATTCGCCGGCGAGTTCAACCGGCTGCCGATGGAATCTACCCCGGCCAGCGAAGCGCTTTTTGCCGCCTATCAGGCCTGCGCTCGCGATCTCGGCCTTGCGCTCGAGTGGCGCCATTCAGGCGGTGGCTCCGACGGGAACCTGTTGTCTTCCGCCGGCATGCCGGTGCTCGACGGCCTCGGACCGCGTGGCGACGGGATGCATAGCCCGGCGGAGCATATTGTGCTCGAGAGCCTGGTCGAACGGGCGCAACTGGCGGCGCTGTTTCTTGATCGCATCGCATCCGGTCATATTCCGGTGTTGGCGCCAGTCTGAATCGGACTTTCTTCCGCCCCAAGTTCCGCTGGGGCACCTGCCGGGGCCATCGAAGGGTGAACAACCGGAGGATTGCTTTCTTGTCTTGTTTACCTAAGTTATCAACCTTTCGCACCATGAATTACAAGGGACTCGGGACCAAGGCACTCCACGCCGGCCAAACGCCGGACCCCACGACCGGCGCGCGCGCCGTGCCCATCTATCAGACGACCAGCTACGTCTTCCGCGACACCGAGCACGCAGCGAACCTTTTCGCCCTGAAGGAGCTCGGCAACATCTACACGCGGATCATGAATCCGACGACCGACGTCTTCGAGCAGCGCCTGGCGGCGCTGGAAGGCGGGTCGGGCGCCCTCGCTCACGCTTCCGGACAGGCGGCGATCACCGACGCGATCCTGAACATCGCCGGCGCCGGCGATCACATCGTCTCGGTTTCCCAGCTCTACGGCGGCACCTACAACCTGTTCCACTACACCCTCCCCAAACTCGGCATTGGGGTTTCATTCGTCGACGCGCAGGATCCGGACGGGTTTCGCAAGGCGGTCCGACCGAATACGAAGGCGTTCTACGGCGAAGGGTTGGGCAACCCGGCGTTGAACATCTTTCCTTTCGAGGAAGTCTCCAAGATCGCCCGCGAGGTGGGTGTTCCCGTCATCGTCGACAACACCTCTCTTACGCCGATCCTCAACCGTCCGTTTGAATGGGGCGCCAATGTCGTCGTCCACAGCTCGACCAAATACATCGGCGGCCACGGCACATCCATCGGCGGCATCGTCGTGGACGGTGGAAACTTCGACTGGAGCGGCGGAAGATATCCCGGCTTCACCGAACCCGACCCGAGCTATCACGGTCTCGTTCATTGGGAGGCGTTCAAGAGCTTTCCGCCCGCCGGCGGCGCCAACGTCGCCTACATCCTCAAGATGCGCCTCCAGCTTCTGCGCGACGTCGGCGGCTGCATGAGTCCGTTCAATTCGTTCCTCATGCTGCAGGGCCTTGAAACGCTGCACCTGCGCATGGCGCGCATCTGCGAAAACGCCTTGAAGACGGCCGAATACCTCGCCGCCCACTCCAAGGTCAAGTGGGTCAACTACCCGGGCTTGAAGGACAATCCCAACCATGCCGCCGCGAAGAAATATCTCTCCGGAGGATTTGGCGGCCTGCTCGGATTTGGCCTGAAAGGCGGTTACGAAGCCGGGCGGAAATTCATCGAGGCGCTCAAGCTCTTCTCCCATCTCGCCAACATCGGGGATGCGAAGTCGCTCGCCATTCATCCGGCCAGTACGACCCACAGCCAGCTGTCTCCGGAGGAGCAGATCTCCACGGGCACCTCGCCGGACTACGTGCGACTGTCGCTGGGGGCCGAAGACTTCGTCGACATCCAGGCGGACTTGGAGCAGGCCCTGGCCGCGGTCTGACCGCCCGCTGGCTCAGGTAAAGAGATTCAACTGACGCCCCCGCGGAAACGCCGGGGCGTCTTCTTTTTGGCGTTCAAGCAGGGTCTCCCGGATGTCCTGCAGAAACTCGGATGGCGTGCGGTCCCGCATCTGACCCTGCCAGTGACGGCGCCGCGCGTGGCTCAGAAAGAGCCGCTCTCGGGCGCGGGTCAGCCCCACGAAGAACAGGCGCCGCTCTTCAGCCACGTTCTCCGGCGGCTCTTCGTCGAACCCGAACCGATGGGGCAGCAAACCGTCCTCACAGCCGACCAAAAAGACGACCCGGAACTCCAGGCCCTTGGCGGCATGCAGCGTCAGCAGCGACACCCGCTCGGCACGCGGATCGAACAGATCGACGTCAAAACCAAGCGCCAACTCGGTGGCCAGCGCATCGAGATTACTGCCATGCTTCGCCGCCAACGGCCTCAAGGCGTCCGAGATTGGCCGCAAGTCCTGATCCGGCGGCTCCTTCCCGGCCAGTTGGGCAACCGCGATTTCCAGGCGTCCGGCCAAAAGCTCCGGGGTCGGCAACCCCTTGATCCGCTCCAACAGCGCCCGGATGGTCGGATGAGCCGACAGGGAGTTGTGCGTCCGCTTCTGGAACGGAATCCCCGATCGGGCCAGCGCCTCGGACAAAGGCGGAGTCTGGGCATCCGTGCGGTACAACACGGCAAAGTCGCTGAAGGCGAACTTCGACGCCGCCCCGGTGCGCACGCGACCGGTGTCGAAAGATGACAGGCTCGTGCCGCCGACCAGGCGTTCGATCGCCTCCACGACGAATTCCGCTTCGGCCCGGTCGGTGGCGCATTCGCGCAGCACGATCCGGGAAGCGTCGGGCGTACGGACGCGAAGGATCCGACCCGGTACCAGGCTGGCCGGGGCGATGGCCTGCGATGCAGCATCGACGATCGTTCGCGTTGACCGGTAATTGCGGGTCAGGGCCACCACCTGCGCGCCCGCGTGTTCCTCCTGGAAACGCCGGAAAAGGTTCACGTCCGCCCCCCGAAAACCGTAGATCGACTGATCCGGATCGCCGATGACAAAAAGGGACCCCCTGCCAGTCCGCGGTACCGGCACGAGCAACCGCAAGAGCCGATATTGTGCCGCATCGATATCCTGGAACTCGTCCACCGAGACATGCGGCCAGCGGCATCGGTACTGGTTTGCCAGGTCGGGATTCGCCGCGAGCAACTCAGCGGCCATACCAATCAGATCACTGAAGTCGACCCACCCCCGTTCGTGCAACGCGCTGACGTAGGCATCAGGACGCGGCGTTCGGCCGGACAGCATTCGCACGGTCTCGGCGGCTGACATTCCAAGGACGTCCCGAGCCAGGGCCATCCCCTCCGCTTCGCCAGCCAGCCGCAAAGGCGCCCCCAAACCCAACCGGTGCTCCTGCTCGCGCAGCAGAGTCAAACCGAGGGCGTGAAACGTCATCACCGGCACCGACCTGCCGGCCTCCCCGGCGAGCAGTTCCGCCAGACGCTCGCGCATCTCCCCGGCCGCGCGGCGGGTGAAGGTGATTGCCAGGCATTCGGTCGGCGGCACGTGCCGATCGGCGACCAGATGTGCAATACGGTGGGTGAGCGTGCGGGTCTTGCCGGTGCCCGGACCGGCGATCACCACCATGACACCGTCCGTGACCTCCGCGGCTGCACGCTGGTCCGGATCGAGGCCGGCAAGGTGTGGAGAGCCGGCAGGTGACGCGACCGGAACGCCCGCGGGTTCCGCCACTTGCTCCAACCGGGAATCGGCCGCCCCCCGGTCTTGTTTTTCACCTCGCGGCCTGCCTGCATGCTTCCGGGAGACCGCCGCCTCCGGCAAGTCGAAGAGGAGGCCGACGGATTTCCCCTGTTCCAGTTCGTCGCGCTCGAACAACCGGATGACCCCGTACTCCCCGTCGAATCCTCCCTCGCGGATGACCTGCCCGGTCCGGAGCCGACGGATCGCCTCGGCCACGAGCGGGGTCGCGGCCCGACCGATCTCATCAATTGGAATCTCGCCGAGAAGCTTCAGCTCGGGGCCGAGGCGGGAGATCAGTCGTTCATATCCGCCGCACACGGTCTTGGTTTTCGCACCGGTCCGGGCGATTTCGCCGAGCATCTCGGGCAACGGAACAAAGCTGCGGAACGGGGCGGCCCCGGCCGGGGGGCGTTCCTCCCCGCGGTCGGCCAGCTGCAGCACCCGATTCAACACCCCGATCGTGAGGGCGCCGCCGCACACCGGGCACCGGTTCTGCAGCCTGCGGGACTCCTCGGGCGTACATCGGAAATCGCACGCCCGGTGCCCGTCCAGGTGATACTTCCCCTCCTCGGGATAGAACTCGACTGTTCCGGCGAAGCCTCGGCCGGTGGCGAGAGCCTCCTTCATGGCGAAATAGTCCAAGGCGGTCTCGAAGCAACACGCCTCCCGTCCGAGATTGCCGGGCGAGTGCGCGTCGGAATTGGAGACGAGCCGGAAACGATCCAGCACCGACAGCCTCCAGTTCATGGGCGGATCGGACGACAAGCCGGTCTCAACAGCGAAGATTTGTCCCGAAAGATCGCCGTAACACTCCTCGAAGACGTCGAATCCCGATTTTGACCCGAAAACCGAGAACCACGGCGTCCAGATATGCGCTGGGATCAGGTAGCAGCCATCGCCGGACGAAAGGCAGATCTCCAGCAAGTCGCGCGAATTGAGCCCGAGAATCGGGCGTCCATCCGATGCCAGATTTCCTATCCGCGCGAGCCTCCCCACCATGCGATCGGCACAGCCAAGGTCCGGTGCATAAAGCAGATGGTGCACCTTGCGAACCTTCTCGTCCTGCTTGTAGATGGTCGAGATTTCGACCTCCAAAAGGAAGCGTACCGGGCTGGCGGCGATCGCATGCGGACCCAACTCGGCGTTCACCGCCTTCTCCAGATCGTCACGCAGACGGAACAGCCCCGGCTCTGCCGGCACCAATTCCTCCTTAATCGCCGCCATCCACGCCGGGTGGGTGAAGTCACCGGTTCCGACGACAGTGATGCCTTTCTTCTTCGCCCAAAGCGCCAGATGGAAGAAGTCGAGATCGCCGCTGGTCGCCCTGGAGTATTTCGAGTGTACGTGCAGGTCGGCGAAAAAGGACATCGAACAATCGGGCCATGCTCCTCCATGAAGAGGCTGCCTGCAAGATCAGCGGCCGGGCATCTGGCGTCGGCGGGGCGGGGATGCTTCGTGCCGAATCGATTTTGCCATCGAGGGGACGAGTCCGTTATCCATGGCGCATGAGATCCCATCGGCAGGAACTATGGTTCGAGCTGCCCAGTCGCCGGGCGTTCGTCAACATCACCCCCCAGGTCGAGCAGGCCGTGGTGGCCAGCGGCATCCGCGAGGGCCTCTGCCTGGTGAATGCGATGCACATCACTGCCAGCGTCTTTATCAACGACGACGAATCCGGCCTGCATGCCGATTTCGATCGGTGGCTCGAGAGGCTTGCCCCTGAAAAACCCTATTCCGCTTACGGCCACAATCGGACCGGTGAAGACAATGCCGATGCCCATCTGAAGAGGTCCGTCATGGGCCGCGAAGTCGTTATCGCCGTGTCCTCAGGTCGTCTCGACTTCGGCCCTTGGGAACAGATCTTCTACGGTGAATTCGACGGCCGGCGTCGAAAACGCGTGCTTGTTAAGATAATAGGAGAGTGACGGATTCTTTCACAAAGATCCTAGGCCCGGGTCGAACGTCCACTATTTTGCATTCATAAGTCGTTGGTAGTCGTTTTTTGTAGCCTTTCGAATTTGAGCCCGTTTTTGGCCGTTTTTACACAATTTCCGGCAATTTTTGCTCGTTTGGCGGCCTCTTTTCTCAATTTTGCCCGTAGAGAAGAGGCGCTTAAAAATCCGTGATTGCCAAGAGCTGTAAACTAATTTTGAACGCACGGCCTGCCAAATCCAACTAACCAAAGCCAGCCTACCTCAACCAAGGCCCCGATTTGGACCTCAAGCAAATCAAGCAGATTATCGATCTGATGAAGCGCTCCGAACTCACCGAGTTCGCAGTGGAGGAAGAGGGCTTCAAGTTGAAGATCCGCCGAGACCACAATGGAGGTCCGTTCCTTGCGTCTGGCGGTCCGACCTCCGCACCCCATCCGGCTGGCGTCGAGCCGGTCCATGCCGCTGGCGCGGCGGCTTCAGGTCTGACTGGTGCGGCTCCGGCGACGGGAGAGAAGGAGGAACCGGGCGTCACCTACGTGAAGGCCCCGATGGTGGGGACCTTCTACCGATCACCTTCGCCCGAAAGTCCCCCGTACGTCGAAGTCAATGCCAAGGTCACGGAAACCTCTGTCGTTTGCATCATTGAAGCCATGAAGATCATGAACGAGATTCAGGCGGAGGTGAAAGGCTCGGTGCTTGAGGTCTTGGTGGAGAACGGACAACCCGTCGAATACGGGCAACGTCTCATCAAGATCAAGCAAGGGTGACAGGCTGAAGCTGATGGCTTCCCAGGCCTCCATCTGACTCCTGCGATGCCGCCTGCACGCACCGGGGGGCCTCCTCGTCGTATGATCCAGAAGATACTTATCGCCAACCGCGGAGAAATCGCCCTGCGCATCGTTCGTGCCTGTCGCGAGTTGGGGATCAAAACCCTGGCCGTCTATTCCGAGGCGGATGTTCAGTCACTGCACGTGCAGCTTGCGGATGAGGCCATCTGCATCGGAGGCCCCAAGAGCACCGACAGCTACATGCGGGCCGAACGGATCATCAGCGCCGCCGAAATTGCGGACGTCGACGCCATCCATCCAGGATACGGCTTCCTGTCTGAGAACAGCAAATTCGCCGAGCAGTGCGAGTCGTGCAACATTCGGTTCATCGGGCCCAAGTCTTCGAGCATCAAGATCATGGGAGACAAGGCGGTGGCGCGGGAGACGATGCGCAAAGCCGGTGTTCCCACCGTGCCGGGTTCTGAGGGGCCGATCGAGAATGAGGCGTTGGCGGTGAAGATTGGCCGGAAGATCGGCTATCCCATCATCATCAAGGCTGTGGCGGGAGGAGGTGGACGGGGCATGCGGATCGCGCATAACGACGTGTCACTGGCCAAGGAGTACCACATCGCCCAGGCGGAGGCGGAAAAGGCGTTCGGCGATGGGTCGGTTTACCTCGAGAAATATGTCCAGAATCCCAGGCACATCGAGTTCCAGATCTTGGCCGACAGTCACGGCAAGGTCCTCCATCTGGGCGAACGCGACTGTTCGGTCCAACGCCGCCACCAGAAGTTGATCGAGGAATCACCATCGCCGTTCCTCACCGCCGACCTGAGAAAGCGGATGGGCAAGGCTGCAATCCGGGCCGCCGAAGCGGCCCAGTACGAAAACGCGGGAACCATCGAGTTCATCGTCGATCCCCGCGGTGAGTTCTACTTCATCGAGATGAACACGCGGATCCAGGTCGAACATCCGGTGACCGAAGAGGTGACCGGCATCGATTTGATCAAGGAGCAGATCCGGATCGCCGCCGGCGAGAAACTGCTCGTGGACCAGAAGGACATCGAATACCGCGGGCATGCGATCGAATGCCGGATTAATGCCGAGGATCCGGCCCGGAATTTCACTCCATCCCCGGGTACCATCGGACTTTACTACGCTCCCGGGGGCCACGGCGTGCGCGTCGACTCCCACGTCTACAGCGGCTACACGATTCCCCCCTACTACGACTCGATGATCGGCAAGCTGATTGCGCACGGGGACAACCGGAAAATGGCCTTGGAACGCATGTACCGGGCGTTGAGCGAGTATCTGATTCGCGGGATCAAAACGACCATTCCCCTGCACAAGGCAATCCTGAGCGACCCCGCATTCATTGCGGGCAAAGCCACGACCGCCTATCTTGAGGAGTTCTTGAGTCGCACCCCGCCGGACCTGTTCTGAGTGGGATCCGGCTGGATCCGAAGGGCGTTGCTGCCGGGGTCGGAGAAGTCCGTGGAGGCTCGGCGCGGATTGCAGCAATGCTGTTTCCGCTCCCCCTTTCGAAGGACGATCACTGCCCCAATGGCGGTCGGCCGGAATCTCAACTTCGGCGGACGAGCAGCAGGTCCGACCACTCGCCAAGCGTCTTCGAGTCGATCGACACGTACGATGCGGCACCTGAAAAGGCCGCGCGGACCCGCGCCACCTCGGTGGAAAGGATTCCGCCGAGCACCAACCAGCCGAGTGGCGCAACCGCCGCGACCAGCCTGGATGCATGCCTTTGCAGCACGTCAGCTTCAATGTTGGCGAGAACCAGCCCCGCTTTCCTTCCACTCAGTCCCTTGGGTAGGTCCGCGAGATGAAATCTGACCCCGGAACTGAGGCCGTTCAGTTCTGCGTTGCTCCGGCTGACGGTCACGGCTGCCGGATCACTGTCAAATCCGGTCACAGGCTTCATGCCGAGCCGGGCGGCGCCGAGAGCGAGAATCCCCGAGCCGCACCCCACGTCGATCACGGATCGCTCCCGCCTGGAACCATCGGGCGTGGCTCGATCCGCGGCGAATGCCACGAGGCGTTCGAGCGCCAGCCGGGTCGTTTCGTGATTGCCGGTGCCAAAGGCCATTCCGGGATCCAGCCACACCACGACATCGCCCTGAGGGGGCCGGTAGGATTTTCGTTCCCATGCCGGAGCCCAATGAAGCCGTCCGCAACGCCCCGGTTTGAAGTGCCGTTTGTAGCTGTCGCGCCACGCGGCGTCAGGCAGGCATCGCAACCTCGGACTGCGTCGCGTCCCCCGCCCCACGAGCATCGCCGCGATCGATTTCCACGCCGCCCGGGCCGACGCCCGCGACTCGAAATAACCGGACAGCCAGGCCTGGCCTGTGAGCCGATCGTCCCAGATCGACCAAGCCGGCGAGGGCTGCTCGCCGATGACGGCCTCGAGCATCCCGATTGCGCCCGGCTCCACTTCCACGCGGAATTCCCACAAAGGCATCGGGCTGAGACTCCGTCCGGCAACGGCGGTGCGCAATCGGAATCCGGCCGCCCTCGCGAGCGTGGAAACTGTTTGCGATGGATGGCCACAGAACCAGATTTCACCCGTGGTGCCCCCCTGATGCCGCCATGCGCATCGAGCGATCAATTCAATTCCTCAGCCTGCTGTCCATTCTCGCCGGTGGTCTGCCGGCGGCGGTGGTTCTGGCCGCGCCGTCCGCACGTCCGGATCCGGCGCGCGTCCTGGCCATCATGGAACGCGTCGCCGACTGGCAGTTGGCCCATCCGTCCGCCCACGCGCCGACCGACTGGACGCAAGCGGCCTACTACGCCGGCATGATGGCCCTCGCCGGCGTTTCGGGCGAGCCGCGCTACCTCGATGCCATGCTCGCGATGGGACGGGCCAACGCGTGGAAGCTCGGACCGCGCGTCTACAACGCCGACGACCAATGCGTGGGTCAGACGTACGCGGAGCTGTTCCTGCGGCGGCATGATCCGAGGATGATCGCGCCCCTGCGCACCCAGTTTGATTGGATCCTCGCCCATCCGAAGGATAACAATCTCAATTTCGATGCCCGCAAGAATCCAGATCGCCTCGATAAGTGGTCGTGGTGCGACTCCCTCTTCATGGGGCCGCCCACCTGGGTGCGCCTCTACGCCGCCACCGGTGACAAGGCCTATCTCGCTTATGCGACCCGGCACTGGTGGGTGACCTCCGCCTATCTGTACGATCCCTCCGAACACCTGTACTTCCGCGACAGCACTTATTTCGCCCGGCGCGAGCCCAACGGGAAGAAAGTGTTCTGGAGCCGCGGCAACGGCTGGGTGATGGCCGGCTTGGCGCGGGTGCTGCAATACCTGCCGTCCGACGATCCCGGCCGCGCCAGATTTGTGGCTCAGTTCCGCCAGATGGCGGATCGAATCGTCGGCTGCCAGCAAGCCGACGGACTCTGGCGCTCCAGTCTGCTGGATCCCACCGACTACCCTTTGAAGGAGACCAGCGGCTCGGGATTCTTCTGCTATGCGCTGGCTTGGGGCATCAACCACGGACTCCTGGAGCGCGACCGATTTGCGCCGGCCGTCCTCCTGGCATGGCGCGGATTAGTCGACTGTGTGTCGCCCGACGGCCGGTTGACGCATGTCCAACCCATTGGCGCCGATCCGAAGCATTTCAATCCGGACTCCACCGAAGTCTACGGCGTGGGGGCCTTTCTGCTCGCAGGCAGCGAGGTCTTTCGTCTGGTGAGCGCGACCGGGACCAAGTGACACAGGCGATTCTGGCAACTCTCCAACGGCCTCAATCCGCCTTGCGAAAGGATCCGCGCGTCCCGGCGGCCAACGGGGCATCACCTCCGCCAAATGTCCTTGTCCCGCACCACTTCGGATCGGCAAGAAGAGTGTCAAACTTCGGTTGTTCGCCTGATTTGACTCCCGTTTCCCGCTCGGTCAGCGTACCCCTGATTAGCGAAGCGCCCGGAAAGGCCGCACCGTCGCGGCGCGAGTCCGGCAATCAGAGCACAACACCCTAGATTGATGGCTGGATCCAGCACCAAGCGGTTTCCTGGAAAAAACCGGTTTGGCTTTACGTTGATCGAAGTCGCCTTGGGCGCCGCGATTCTCGCCGCCGGCTTTATCGGGATGATCGACGCGCTGATCCTGGGCCGGCGGATGCTGGATGTCGCCCGGTGCCAGACCGTGGCCGCGCAGGTCATGCAGAGCGAGGTCGAGTACTGGCGGATGCAACCATGGTCGACCGTTACCGGATCCTCGGGGCTGTCGAACCATTCCGCGGACCTGCTCAGGAATTATCCGGAATTTGCGTCCACCAATCTGGCGATCCTGACCGACCCGAGGTACAAGTTCGCCCGGACTGTCACCTACGTTTCCGGCCGCTCCAACCAGATTATCCAGCTCACGATGACGGTAACGTGGACGGGAGTCACCGGGCTTCCGCACTCGCGTTCGATGAACGCCTACATCGGCAAGTACGGCCTCAATGTCACGTACCGCAAGATGTAGTGGCAGCCGCATGCTCCGGCAAGGGGGATTCACTCTTGTCGAAATGATGGTGGCGTTTTTCATCACCGCCTTCCTGGTGGCGGGCATCCTCTCGAGCTACACTTTCATCGGCCACACGCTGGTGCGCGGCAGTTTCCAGCAAATGATGGAAATCCAGACGCGGCGGGCGCTGCAGATGTTCGCTCAGGACGTACACGCGGCCACCAACGTGAGTTCGTTCTCTTCGAGCGCCGTCGCGCTTACCATGCCCTATGTCCACACCGATTACAGCGTGACCACCTACACGGTCACCTACACCTACAGTGCGAGCGCCGGCACGTTGGTGCGGTCGGTAACCGGCACGCCGCCGCCCGGCGCAACCACCAACTCGATCACGCTGCTCACCGGCGTATCGAATCTCACCTTCAACTATCTCGACATGCAGGGCCAGTCGGTGACCGGCACCAGCTACCCCCTGAGGGTCAAACAAATCGAGCTGAGCAACATCACCCTCGTGGGTGGCACGGCCGCGGCTGGCACCCAATCGACCTATTCCTTCGCCTCGGCCCGCTTCATCCTGCGCAGCAAGCATCTGGTCCTCACTCAGAATGGCACCAGCTATTGAACGCCCGCCGCCGCGCCCGTCCGGGTCGCCCTGTAGCCA
>JBJKRV010000139.1:0-7189 GCA_046704465.1 Opitutaceae bacterium
GTCCACCCCCTGGCGGAGAAACTGCCGCAGCGGCTCGCTCAAGGCGATGGCCTGGTCCAGCGCCGGGCTCGTGTCCTTCTGGTAGGCGCCGACCGTGATCAGGTCCTCGTTCTTGCGGTACAGGGCCAGGTGTTCGCGGGCCCGGCTGACCAGGGCGACCTCGTCGGGCGTGCAGATGTCGCGGGCCAGCCGGCTGACGCTTTCCAGCACATCGATGGCCGGGTAGTGGTTGAAATTGGCGAGCTGGCGGGAGAGGACGATGTGTCCGTCGAGGATGCCGCGAACGGCGTCCGTCACGGGCTCGTTCAGGTCGTCGCCCTCGACGAGCACGGTGTAGAGGGCGGTGATGGCGCCGGTTTCGCCGGCGCCGGCGCGCTCCAGCAGCCGGGGCAGGAGGCCGAAGACGGAGGGCGTGTAGCCGCGGGTCGCCGGCGGCTCGCCGATCGCGAGGCCGATCTCGCGCTGGGCCATGGCAAAGCGGGTCACCGAGTCAAACAGGAGCAGGACGTTCTTGCCCTCGGCGCGAAAGGCCTCGGCGATGGCGGTGGCCGTGAACGCGGCCCGCAGGCGCAGGGGGGCCGGCGTGTCGGAGGTGGCGACGACGACGACGGAACGGGCGAGGCCGGCCGGCCCGAGGTCTTTTTCGAGAAATTCGCGGACTTCGCGGCCGCGCTCGCCCACGAGGGCGACCACCACGACGTCGGCCTGCGCCCCGCGGGCGATCATCCCGAGCAGGGTCGATTTGCCGACGCCCGAGCCGGCGAAGAGGCCGAGGCGCTGGCCGCGGCCGAGCGGCACGAAGGCGTCGATGGCCTTGACGCCGGTGACAAACGTCTGGCTGATGCGCTGGCGGCGCAGCGGATGGGGCGGGACGGCGGAGGACGGATCGGCCGGCTCCAGCGGCAGGAAGCCGCCGCTGTCCAGCGGGCGCCCGAGCGCATCGAGCACGCGACCGAGCAGGGTGGGGCCGGGGGCCGGGATCGGGGGCCGGTTGGCGGCGGCCACCTCGCAGCCGGCGTGCAGGCCGGTGGTGTCGCCCAGCGGCATGAGCAGGACCTTGTGCTCCCGGAAACCGACGACCTCGGCCATGACGGAAATGTCGTCGCGCGACGACCGGAGCAAACACAGCTCGCCGAGGCCCACGTTGGGCCCCTCGGATTCGATGATCAGGCCGGTCACGCCGATCACGGTGCCCAGGCGCTGGGCGGCGGGCAGGGTCCGCACCTGGCTGCGCAAAGCCTCGATCATGGGGGCGACGGCGGGCATGGTTCAGGATCCGGTCAGTCCCATGGTCAGAGCCTGGACCTTGGTGGACAGCCGGGCGTCGGTCAGGCCGAAGCGGCTGCGCACCTGGCAATCGCCCGGTACGAACAGCGGGTTCGGCTGCACCGTGAGGCCGGGATATTGCTGCATCCAGCCGGGCGCGAGGCGGGACAGCATGGTGGCGTCGGTCTCGCTGAGGATGATCTCGAGGTTCTCCCGCTCGGGATAAAGCTGGTCGAGCGCCTCGCGGCAGATCCGCTCGACCACCTCGGGCGGCGGTTCGTAGCCGGCGAGCAGGCGGCGCGCGAGGTCGAGCGCCAGGTCCGGCAGGGAGGAACGGAGCTCGGCCAGGAGGTTGCCCTCAAGGTGGGAGAGGTTAGGCAGGATGCCGTCGAGCAGGCGCTGCAGGTCGGCGCGGAGGTCGACCAGCTGCCGGTCGGCGAAGGCGCGCCCGGCGTTCTCCCCCTGGCGGTGGGCCTCCTCCTTCAGGGCCGCCACCTCGGATTCGGTGTAGGTGCGGGCGGGACGGTGGGCGGAGGCGGCGCCCTCGAGCCTGCGGTCAAAAACGACGATCTTGGTGAGCGACATGACTAGACGACGACGGCTTGCTCTGCCTCGATATCGAGCGAGATCTGACCCTCGTCCTCCAGCCGGCGGACGACCTGGATGATGCCATCCTGGGCGGCCTCCACATCCTTGAGCCGCACGGGACCCAGCAGGCTGATTTCGTCGCGCAGGCTCTCGGCCGCCCGTTTCGAGATGGCGGCGTAGATCTTGTCGCGGAGGGACTCGCTGGCCGACTTCATCGCCACCGCCAGGTTGGACGAGTCGACCTCGCGCATCACGCGCTGCAGATCCGCGGCCTGGAGACGGCTGAGGTCCTCGAAGCTGAACATCTTCTTGCGCACCTGCGTGCCGAGGGCGGCGTTGCGCTCTTCGAGCCGGGCCAGCAGGCCCTTGCTGGCCTCCTTGTCGAGGCTGTTGAGGAGGTCGGCCACGACCCGCACCCCGCCGCTGCGGTGATAGGAGGGGCGGGACCGGGTGTCGAGGTGGCGTCCGAGGCTGTGGACGATCTTCGCCACCAGGTCGAGCGAGGTGCTCTCGATGGTGCCGAGACGTTCGGCCACCTCCTCGCGCATCTCGGGGGCCAGGAGGCGGAAAACCTCGCTCGCCTTGGCGGGATCGAGATACGAGTGGACGAAGGCGAAGGTCTGCGGCTGCTCGTTCTTGAGCAGGTTGAAGATCTGGCGCCCCTCCATCTCGCTGATGTCCTGGATGACATCCGTCGAGTTTCCGGTGGGACCGGCGCGGCCGATGATCGAGTTGGCCTTGAAATCGCCCTTCGCCAGCTCGACGGTGCGCTGGGCGTACGGGAGGCCCCCGATGGCGGAGGTGGCGCCGCGCGCGATGATCTCGGAGAACTCCTCCAGCGCCTTGCGCTGGACCTCGGCCGGCACGATCGGCAGGGCCGCCATCTCGCGGCAGAGGTGCTCGATGTCGGCGTCGTCGAAATGCTTCAGGAGCTCGGCGGCCGTGTCCGGGCCGAGCGTGATGAGGAGCACGGCGAGCTTCTGCAATCGGTTCAGCTTGGCGTAGTCGATGTCGCTCACGGTCTAGTTCCGGTTGGTGACGGCCCATTCGCGGAGGGTGGCGCCGACGTTGCCGGTCTTCTGGCGGATGAGTTCGTTGAGCAGTTCCGGAGTCACGGGCCCGGTGAAGGCGCCGTGGGGTCCGGTATCGGCGGGTTTTTCGGCGAGCAGCTCGACGGGCACGAGGTCGAGCTTCTGTTTCCGCAGCAGGCGCACGAAGAGGGCGAGGATGAGGAGCGCGAGCGCCACGGCGACGTAACGGCTGCCGGCCTCGATCCAGGTGGTCAGGCGGGTGGCCTGCTGGATCTGCTGCACCTGGGCGGAGACCGAGGCGACGTGGAACGGAACCTCCTGGAGGCTGACGATGCTGTCGAGCGACTGGCCGGGGGCGGCCTGGAGGCCGAGGGCGTTGATGACGACCTGGCGCAAGGCGTCCAGTTCGGCCGGCGTGCGCTTGACGACCTTGCCATCGGCGCCGGGCGGCCGCTCGGCGATAAGAACGGAGGCGGTGAGGCTCTTGATCGCGCCGGGATTGCGCACGATGCTGGTGACGGTGCGGTCGATGTCGTAGGTCGTGGTGGTGCTTTTGCGGGTCTGGTCGTTCGTGGAGGTCGGGCTGGCCGTGTGGGTCCCCGCTTTGTCCGGAATGTTTGAGCTCACGCCGACGACCCCGCCGGGATGGGATTCCGTCGAATTGGTCGAGTCCTGGGTGACGGTCTGGCTGCGCACGACCTGACACTCGGGATCGAACTTCTCCGCGGTCTGGGTCGTCGCGTCGGTCTCGATGTAGGCGGAGACCCGGACCACGGCGTTGCCCGGGCCGATGACGTCCGCGAGCATGGTTTCCACCTTCTTGGCGAAGTAGTTCTCGACCTCCTCGCGGTATTTCATCTGCCCGGTGGCGTTGGCCAGGGCGGGATCGGTCTGCAGATCCTGGGAGAGCACGTGGCCGCGATTGTCCACCACGGCCACGTCGTCGGGCTTCAGGCCCTGCACGGAGTTGGCGACGAGGTAACGGATGGCGTTGACCGAGTCGGTGTCGAGCGGCTTGCCGGCCAGTTCGACGAAGACGGACGCGGTGGCCTTGACGCCCTGGTTCGTCAGCAACAGCCGGTTTTCCGGCTGGACGATCATCACGCGGGCGGAACTCACGCCGTCCAGTTGCGAGATCGTGCGGCCCAGCTCCCCTTCCAGAGCCCGCATGTAGTTGGTGCGTTGCACGAAATCGCTGAGGCCGAACTGCCCCTTGTCGAAGATCTCGAAGCCGACGCCGCCGCCGGTCGGGAGGCCCTTGGCCGCCAGGTCCATGCGCAGCTTGTACACCTGGTCGGAGGGCACGAAGATGTCGGCGCCGCCCGACGAGATCCGGTACGGGATGTTGTCGGACTGGATCTGGCTGATGATGGAGGCGGCGTCCTTTTGTCCGAGACGGCCGTAGAGGAGGACATAGTCCGGGCGGTGGGACCAGAGGATCAGGCCCCCGAAGCCGATCACCACCACGCCGGCGGCCAGCACGAGCGAGATGCGCTGGTTCAGGCCGAGCTGCTTCCAGAGCTGGAGGAGGGTTTGCAGGAAGGATTTCATGCGGAAACGTCGCGGGAAGGGTCGGGATCAGCCGGCTAGACCGGCATCTGCATGAGCTGCTGGTAGGAATCGATGACCTTGTTGCGGACGGCGATCATGAGGGAGAGGGCGACGGAGGCTTCCTGCATGGCGATCACGCTCTGGTGCAGGTTGGAGCCGTCGCCGAGCAGGACGCGCTGGGTGGTGGCATCCGCCTCCGCCTGCTTCGCCTCGACGGCGCCGACCAGATTGTCGAACACCTTGGAAAACGAACCGGTCGCCGGAGCCGGGGTCAGGACCGTCATTCCGTCCAGCCCGTTGGCGGCGGGCTGCAGGGTCGGAGGAGCGAGCCGCTCGAAGGCGGTCACCGAGGGGGATATGATGGGTCCGACGCCTGACATGGGAGGTTACTCGCCGATGCGGAGGGTTTGTTGGGCCATCTCGCGGCTGTCCTTGGCCACCGCCAGGTTGGCCTCGTAAGCCCGGGTCGCGGTGATGAGGTCAACCATCTCGTAGGCGAGGTTGACGTTGGGCATGGTGACCATGCCCTGGGCGTCGGCGTCCGGATTCTGGGGGTCGTAAATGCGCTGGCCCGGGGTGGGATCCGAGGTGATGGAGGCGACCTGCACGCCTTGCAGCGGGCTGGGAGACCCGTCGGACCGCCGCAGCATCTCGGTCTCAAAGGACACCATCTGCCGCTTGTAGGGCCCGCCGTCGGGCGTGCGGGTGGTCTGGGCGTTGGCGATGTTCTGCGCGATGATGTCGAGCCGGGTCCGCTGGGCATCGAGCGCGGAGGAGGTGATGTTGATGCCGGGAATGAAGCTCATGACGATCCGTGGAGTCAGGACGGCTGTCCGGTGACGGCCATCCGCAGCTGTTTCAGGTTGGTGCTGACCACGTCCGTGAGGTACTGCTGCTCGACGGTGTTGGTCGCCATCTCGGCGAGTTCGTGCGCGAGTTCGACGGAATTGCCGTCGGGGCGGACGGACCGGGCGCTCTCGTCGACCGCCAGGGTCGGCTGGAGGGAGGCCCCCGAGGTGGCGAAGTTGCCGCTGGCGACGCTCGCGCGCAGCCGTTGCATGAAGGTGGGCGCGAGATCGACGCGCTTGTACCCCGGCGTGTCGGCGTTGGCGACGTTGGCGGCGATGGCGGCCTGGCGGAGCGTGACCGCGTCAAGGAGTTTGGACGCGATCTCGTAACTGCTCGACCCGACCAGCGGTTCAATCATGCGGCCCGACACAGCAAGCCAGATGCCATCCGCTGAGCGGACGGCACAAGCAACTGCTCTTCAACGACCTGAGCGACCAGCGACGCTGTGGGCAAGGTGCGGTTGCCGCGGTCGCCGGCGTTTCGGCGGCAGGCTAGGCAAAATTTGCCGCGAGCAGTCGCAGCTTTCTTGGATCCGGCCCTTCATTTGCGCGCCGGCGTCCCGATATAGAGGGAGTCACGTGCGAGAAAGCGATTACGAGTTCATCCGAACCCTGGTCTACGAACGCAGCCGCATCAACCTGGGTCCCGACAAGCGGGAACTGGTGGTCGCGCGGCTGGGCAAACGCGTCCGCGCCACGCAGGTGGCGTCCATCGACGCCTATTGCCGCCTGTTGCGGGCCGACCAACCGGAGGACGAGATCGCAAACCTGATCGACGCGATCTCCACCAATCACACCTACTTTTTCCGGGAGAACGCCCATTTCGAGGCCCTGCGCGACGAGGTGCTGCCGGAGATGGCCGCCCGTCGGCGCGCCGAAAAGTGGCCGGCGCTGCGCGTCTGGAGCGCCGCCTGCTCGACCGGGGAGGAGCCGTATTCCATCGCCATGACGCTGGCCGACGCGGTGCGCGAGGTGGCCCCGGACTGGAGCTGGCAGGTGGAGGCGACCGACATCTCTCATCGGGTGCTCGAGCGGGCCCGCGCCGGCATCTATCCCGACGATGCGATCAGACGCCTGCCGGCCGGCGTCGCCCGGCGGCATTTTCTGAAGGGTTACGGCCCCCAGGAGGGCTTGTGGCGGGTCCGGCCGCACCTGCAGGAGCGCGTGCGCTACGGACAGCTCAATTTGATCGACGGCTTCCTGCCGTTCCAGGACCTGTTCCATGTCATCTTCTGCCGGAACGTCATGATCTATTTCGACCGGCCGACCCAGGAGCACCTGGTGCAACGGCTGGCCGCCCTGATCGTTCCCGGCGGCTACCTGTTTGTCGGGCACAGCGAGAGCCTGACGGCCGTCCGGCATGCGCTGCAGTCGGTCCGCCCGGCCATCTATCGGAAGCCTGCCCGACCCGTCCGATGAACTCCGCCCCCAGAATCCGCGTGCTCGTGGTCGACGACTCCGCCGTCGTGCGCAAGCTCGTCCGGGAGGCCCTCGAGGCCGACCCGGCGATCGAGGTCATCGGGACCGCGGGCGATCCCTACGCCGCGCGGGACCAGATCCTGCGGGAAAGGCCCGATGTCATCACGCTCGACATGGAGATGCCGCGGATGGACGGCCTGACGTTTCTCCGGATCATCATGGAGCAGCGGCCGATCCCGGTGGTGGTGATGAGCTCACTCACCGGTGGCGGGTCGCAGTATGCCCTCGAGGCGCTGCGCCTGGGGGCGATCGAGGTGCTGGGCAAGCCGGGCGGTTCGGTTTCGTTTGGCGATCTGGCTCCGCAGTTGATCGCGAAGGTCAAGGCGGCGGCATCCGCGCGGCTCCGGCGTCCGGCGGCGGGGCCGGCCCGCTTGCATGCGGGCCCCGCGCCGGCGGGTGTGACGGTTCCCCCGCATCCCCGGGCGC
>JBJKRV010000140.1:0-5432 GCA_046704465.1 Opitutaceae bacterium
GAAGCTATGCGACCGACGTGGTCTTCGACTATCACGAGGCCTTCTACCGGGAACTGACCGTGCACCTGCCCCGCGATCACGCGCCGCAGGATCTGCGCACCGTGCTGCGGCTCCTCGCGCACGGCCGGCTGAAGACGCGCGACCTGATCACCCGGGTCTGCGCGCCGCCGGAAGCCCCGGAGGTCTACGCGGCCCTGCGCGCGGCCCAGCCGGGCCTGATGACGGCCGTGTTCGCCTGGAAATGACGATCCAGGCCGCGATCCGGTGAGCCAGGGCCGTGGCGGCGGCTGCCGCCGCGCCTTTTATTCGGCGATCGCCGCCGGTATCACTCCGGGTAGGGGAAGGACTTGTCCGGATACGGCGGATGCGGGGGAACGGGACGCGGATCGGACTTGATCTCCTCCTCGAGCAGGGCGATGGCGGCCTGAAGCTGGGCGTCCTCGCCGGTGAAGGTGGCGTGGGGCAGATCGTCCACCTGGATGTCGGGCTCGACCCCGTGGCCCTCAATGAGCCATTTGCCCTCCGGCGTATAGACGCCGGTCTGGGCGGCGGTGGCGATGCCGTTGTCCAGTTGCGGATTGTCGAAGGAGAGCCAGATTTCCCCGCCCCAGGTGCGCATGCCGATGACCTTGCCCAGGCGGAAGTGCTGGAATCCCGCCGAGAAGGCTTCGCCGTCGGAGGCCGTGTGCTGGTCGCAGAGGACGACGATGTGCCCGCGGAAGGCGTCCTGCATGTTCCACGTCGGATGGCCGACGCGGGGCTGCCAGTAGAACCAGGCCTTGCGGAGGAGCTTGCCCAGGAGCCACGAATCGATGTTGCCGCCGCGGTTGTGGCGCACGTCGATGATGAGGCCCTGACGATCGTAGACGGGGTAGAAGTCGCGGGCCCACTGGTCGATGTCGTCGGAGCCCATGGCGCGGAGGTGGACGTAGCCGATGGTGCCGTGCGACTCGCGATCGACCTCGAGTCGCCGCGTGTACTCCCACTCGGCGTAGCGGAGATCGGCGTCCTCCTTGGCGGAAACCGGCTTCACCAGGACCTCGCGGGTGTCGCCCGCGGGCGACTTCACCTGCAGCAGGACCTGCGTGCCGGCCTTGCCCAGCAGCAGTTGGCGGATGTCGGGCACGCTGAGCGTGGGAGTGCCGTCGATCGAGGTGATGACTTCGCCGTCGTGGACCCGCGATTCGGGACGTGCCAGCGGCGGGGCCCGGTCGGGCAGGTCGGGATCGTGGAGATAGACGTGTTCGACGACGTAGCCGTCCGCCTGCTCGTCGCGGCGGAGGCGTGCGCCGAGGGTGGCGAGGCCGATGTCGGCGTCGGGCTTCCGCATGTCGCCGCCCCACACGAACGTGTGCAGCGCCGAGAGCTCGCTCACCATCTGGGCGATGACGTCGTTGAGCTCATGGCGGTCGGCGACGCGGTCGACCAGCGGCAGGTAGCGATCGCGCATGGCCGCCCAGTTCACGCCGTTCATGTGGGGGTCGTAGAAGTAGTCGCGCTCGAGGCGCCAGGCGTCGAGAAAGATGCCGCGAAACTCCGAGCGGGGCGTCGTGGCCCAGGTCCAGTGCGAAAGGTCGATCTTGGCCTTCGCCAGGGCCTTGGGATCGGCCTTCTTGCCGGCGGCATCGAGGACGTAGAAGTCGTCCTTTTGCCGGATGATCATTTTCTTGCGGTCGAGGGAGACCTCGAAATCGCGGATCCCGGTGATGACGGTGTCGGGCTTTTCCCCCTGGTTGTCGATGGCCAGGCTCTGGAGCTGGAAGCCGTCGTCATGGGCGTGCTGGCTTTTCGGATCGCTGAGCCACAGGAGGCTTTTGGCCGTGGCCTGCAGGCGGCTGTAGTTGCCGGCGGGAGCCGGCACGTCCTGAAGGCGCGAGGCGAGGCCCGAAAAATCGATCTTCACCTCGGGCGGCTTCGGAGTCGCCGGTTCCTTGGCGGCGGACTTGCCGGTCGACGCGGACTTGTCGTCGCCGGCCGGTTCGGGCTTCTTGGACTCGGTCGGCGTCCCGGGGTGCAGCTCGTCGGCCGGCAGGAAGGGCGACCGCAGGCCGGGCAGGAGCGCCAGCTCGTAAATCTTCATGGTGTGGCTGAAGTGCGGGTCGGGCTGGCGGGGGCCCCACGGCGACGGGACCGTCGTCTTGAGCATGCGGTCGGAAAGGAAGTAGAGCCACTTGCCGTCCGAAGCCCAGGCGACGTTGGTGCTGTTGTAGCGATCCGAGGTGATGGTGTGGATCTCGCCGGATTTCGTATCGAGAACCTTGATCTGGAGGAACTGATTGTCGGCGGGTTCGACGTAGGCGAGCCAGCGGCTGTCGGGCGACCACGAGAGATCGGAGATGTCGCCGTTCATCGACTGGGCGATGCGCTTGTTTTCCTTGGTCTTGAAGTCATAGAGCCAGAGGCGGTGGTCCTTGTCGGTGCTGGCCAGCCACTGCCCGTCGGGCGACGGCATGCCGCCGGTGCGGAGCACGTGATCGTCATGGGTCAGCTGCGTCGGCTGGCCGACGCCGTTGCCCGGGAAGGTCCAAAACTCGGTCTCGCCGGTGGCGGTGGAGACGGCCTCGATGCTCTTGCCGTCGGGCATGAACCGGGCATCGCGGTAGCGGACCCCGGATTCGTTCGCGACCTGGATGATGCGGCCGGTCCTGGCCGGAAGGGAGAAGACGGCGCCGCGGTCGGTGAAGACCGCCCGCGAGCCGTCGGGGGAAAGGTGGAAGGAGGTGAGGTAGTCCAGCGGCTTCTTGATCCAGCGGACCTTCATCTGGTCGAAGTCGGACTGCAGCGTGATCGGAATGACGTGTTCCTGTCCGCTGTGCAGGTTGAGCAGCCACAGGTCTCCCGCGCACGAGTACACCACGTTTCCGTTGTCCTGCGACGCGGATTCGATGTCGAAGATGCGCTGATGGCTCACCTGCGTGACGTGGTGGCCGTCGGGATCCATCGCATAGACGTTCATCACCCCGTCGCGATCGGACAGGAAGTAGACGCGGCCGTCCCAGAACATCGGATCCTTCGAAGTCCCCGCGTAATCCGCCGTCAGCGGGACCGCCTCGCCGGTGCCGTCGTAGCGCCAGATCTGCACCGCCGTGCCGCCCTTGTAGCGCTTGGTGCGGCTGGACTGCGAGTACCAGCGCGTGAAGAACAGCGTGCGGCCGTCGGGCGCGTACACGGCCTCCGCGGCCTGCGCGAGCGGGATGAGGGTCTGATCATCGTGGCGGTCGACCAGGACCACTTCGGTGCCGGGCAGGGTGGAGTAGCGCGAGGTCGAGACCAGGATGCGGCCGTCGGCCGTCCAGCCCACGGGGCGCGCATCGCCGTTCCACGTCCGCCGCTGCGGCAGGCCGCCGCCGAGGGGCATCGTGTAGACCTCGGTCGGGCCCTCCGAGTCGCCGCTGAACGCGACCGTGCGGCCGTCGGGCGAGATCCGGGCGTCGGTCTCGCGGCCGGAGTCGGAGGTCAGGCGGTGCGCGTCGCCGCCCCGGATTCCGATCGTCCACAGGTCGCCCTCGGACGTGAAGACGACCGTGTCGCCGTGAATCGCCGGAGCCGTGTAGTAGCCGCGGTGCAGCGGGGCGGGCGACGAGGCGGACGCGAAGGACGGGGCGGCGGCGCCGAACAGGCAGGCAACAAGGCACGCCACCGCGCGGCGGGGCTGGTTCTGGTGGGACATGGGAGCTTCCTCGATTCCAGGGGCGTTAGGGGGATTGCGTCGGGAACAGAAAACATCCTCGCACGTCGGCCGGCAAGCCGCGGGGGCGGGGAAACTCGAAATCCCGAGGTCCCTGCCCGCCGTCGGCCTTGGGGCTTTGCGTGGCAGCCAACAGAGTTGCGTGAGGCATCGCGACTGCAGCTTCGGAGAACTCAAACCGGACCGGCGCGTCGCCACGTGTTTTGACCGCCTTGGCTCCCACTTCACGGCCTTCATCTTCCTGGCCTCGGCGCTGGGGCGGCCCAACCGAACGCGCGATTCGCCCCGGAAAACGGGCTGGCCACGACCGGGTTTCTGGAAAAACCTTCCGCGCGATGCCCCGCGGCGACCATCCGAGGAAAAGACCGGCGCGGAATTCGGCGTTGGGCGATTATCCGCTCGTTGACGAGCGGGAGAGTTTCCCCGGGCTGTCGTCGAAAAGTGGCTGTCTGGTCGCCCTGGGTTCGGCGGCCGTGTTCATGGTCTATGCCGCGGGGTTCGTTCGCACCAGCCCCGCGGCTCACCGGTTCCACCTGGTCGCGGTCGCGGCCCGGGCGGCGGGGGGGATCAGACACTACAAGGATGGCACCTATACCGGCTGGGGCAGTTGCCCCCATGGTAACCTGCAAGCGTTGGTCGTGATCCGCCACGGGCGAATCATCGCCGCCTCCATTGCGCAGTGTTTCACACGCTACTCGAGCGACGTCATCGCCCCGCTTCCGGGCCAGGTCGTCGCCCGGCAGGGCGCCGACGTCGACCTGGTTTCGCGCGCCACCGAAAGCTCGGATGCATTCATCATCGCGGTGACGCGGGCACTGGCCAAGGCCCAATGAGCGGCAGCTACCTTCGTTCCGAAGCCCTGATGGGCACCGTGGTCACAATCGAGGTGCCGGGCCACGACCGCAGCCGCCGCGAGCGGCGGGAGCGTGAGGAGACCGTCGACCGCGCGATGACCTGGTTCCGGTGCGTCGAGGAGACCTGCTCCCGCTTTGATCCGCGGAGCGAGTTGAGGCGTCTCTCCGCGCAGACCGGGGTCGCCGTTCCGGTCAGCGCCATCCTCTTTCGGGTGATTGAGTTTGCGTTGCAGGTCGCGGAAGCGACCGGCGGCGCGTTCGATCCCACCGTGGGCGGGCGGATGGAGCGCCGCGGATTCCAGCGCGAATTTCGCAGCGGGCAGTCGACGGGTTCGGCCCGCGTGCTCGACCTGGCGGTCAGCTACCGGGACATTCGGCTCGATCCGGCGGAGCGGACCGTCACGCTGGACCGGCCGCTGGTGCTCGACCTGGGGGCGGTCGCGAAGGGTCTGGCCGTCGATCTGGCGGCGCAGGCGATGCGGCCCCTGACGGATTTCTCGATCGATGCCGGGGGCGACCTCTATCTGGCCGGATGCAACGCGGGCGGCGGGCCCTGGTCCGTCGGCATTCGGCATCCGCGCGCACCGGCGGAGGTGATCGACCGGATCCGGGTGTCTGACGCCGCGGTGTGCACCTCGGGCGACTACGAACGTCGCTGCCCCGACGGCGGTCCCGGACACCACATCCTCGACCCGCGCGACGGCACGCCGGCTTGGGGCGTGGCGAGTGTCACGGTCGTGGGGCCGTCGGGCCTGGTGGGTGACGCCCTGGCGACGGCCGCCTGCGTGCTGGGGACCGTGGACGGCCTGCAGATGCTCGAGCGTCACGGGGTCGATGGCTTGATCGTGACGCCGGAGCTGGAGCGATTCGCGACCCCGGGGATGAACCAT